>JAHDPS010000253.1 GCA_018434225.1 Bacillota bacterium | reverse complement strand
GTACGGATGAAACCCCCGCCAGTAATCCATGTAATCGTTGAAAACCGACCATAATCCGCAGGCGATGATGGCGGCTCGCCCGGGGGAATGGTACCTGGAGAACAGGATCGCTTCCACGGCCATACCGAGGTGGCTGGCGAACAGGAACATCTCCTCGGGATAGGCGGCTCCCCTCGCTACCCAGCACTGGGCGAATACAAATACGGTCCAGAAACCATATTTCATCATCGACAGGTAGGCGACGCCCTCCAGCGGCCAGAACCTCTTTCGGGCGTAAATGAGCATGAGCACGAAACTGAACAGTAGGCAGGAAAGGGGGGAGTCAGGGATCACCGGCCAGTATTTCAAGGGCGCGGCCGCCAGCTGCTCCTTGTACCAGTTGAAACCGTATAGTGAGCCGAAGAAATTGACCAGAATGAGCGGGGCCAGCCAACGCCTATCAACCGCTACGCTAGTCGCCAAGCTCCACGCCCTGCGCGCGAGGCTCGCCAATCGTACCCCTCCCGATGCATGCCCGAATACGCTCGTCCAGTGAATTAGCCGGTCCCCGCGGAAATCCTCCCCCGCAGGAATCCTCCCACCGAAGACCTCCCACGGGTCAATCCGTCACGCTCGTCGTGACTACCTCCACGCGGGTGGAACCGGTGTACGTCCTTGTCAGCGATACCCTGCCGCCGGGCTTGTCATAAGTCAGCCGCACCTTTGCCGCCGCGGTGACGCGGAACGTGCCCGGCTTTTCCCACACCATATCGAATTCCCGACCGGGTTCGACCGTTATGACTTCCTTCTCCGAGGCACCGGCCTCTCCGGCGTCCACGTTCACTACGAACCTCGCCGGCCTTCCCGTCACCCACATCGCGGGCCCCGTGACCTCGACCCGGACATCGGGGCCGTCGCCTCCGGCCGCGAACTCGAATTCACGGGCGGACTCACTCTCTTCCCCATCCTCCGGCGCATTGGGCGAAACCGCGATGTCCCACGACTCCTCGCCAAGCACCCTGCCTTTTTCGTCGGTCGCCCTGGCCCTCACCTTGTACTCTCCCGGAGGGAATGCGTGACTCACCACCGACCGTGCCTTGTCTCCTTCATCCCTGAACTCGGCGCCGTCACCGAAGTCCCATTCCCAGGCGGAACAATCCCCTAACAGGAATTCCCCGGAGACCGCCTTCTTACTTGTCCTCACCGCGTGTATCACGGGCGGCGGCGCGGCTTCCTTCTGTTCCTCGCCGTGAGCCGCGGCATCGAAAGACAGGGCATACCTGACGCGGCGCGATGCATTTTCCATCCGCCGTATCTGGGAGCCGGTGGAAAACGAGCCCACGAGGCGCATGCCGAGCAATACGCGTCCGAACTGCGATCCCAGACCATCCATCGCCACCGAACCCCTGACGACGCCCGTCCTCGGCGCCTCGCTCAGGACGATCTCCTGACGCTCGAGACCCCCGTCGCTGGACATCTTGTGCAGCCAGGCCCTGAACTCCACCCCCTCCGGCAGATCGTCGGCGGTTACCTCAATGTCGAGCGATCCAGATCCCCCCTTCAAGCGGGAGCCATCCACAGCAACGTAGATGGGCTCCCACGGCGTGACGGTCACCTCGCCCGACTCCGACCATCTGAACCACTTCTGCCGGCCTCCCAGGAAAGAAGGGTAGTGAGTCGCGCGGATTGGGAAGTATGTGCCGAGCTGGCCGGCGACGTATCTCTTTACCGTGGGATTCCTGAGCAACCCAATGTGATTCGGCCACGTCAAGCCGCGAAATACCTTGAATACGTCGTCCGATCCGGAAGGGATGAGCGTGGCTGCTACTTCCACCACCCCGTCGTTCTCATCGATGCTTTTCCAGGGAAGGTCGGCCATCATCGCTCCGCCCGCGATCACGACATACCTCGGACTCTCAGGCCAACCGTCGGCACCAGCCGTCACCTCATTCTCCATGGCCGCTCGATTGGCTCGTTCCAGCCCCGTCCACCTGTGGAGGAAATGATTGGCCAGAACGGGCTCCGCGGAAGGGGTCAACCGGATCTCGCGGCAGACCATCCTGCGGAGGGCGGGAGAATCCGCGTTGACCTTGAACGTCGACTCAAGCAGCCTGGCCGCCGCCATCTTGCCTTTTTCGATCGAGAGATCGACGACCCGACCGGCAAGGTAGAACAAGGCCCTTCTCGAATACTCCTTGATCACCTCCTTCACATCACCGGACAGCGGCGGCGGTGATTCGACCAGGGCATCCACGAGAGACCCCCGCGCTCTCCGGGATCGCAGGTAGTTGTTCCTCCCGGCCTCGAGTCCGAGCCTTTCATAGTAAGCCCTCGTGAGGTCCTTCCCCGGCCCGGGCGCGTCGCCGATGTCCCAGTCCGGTTGGAGCGGGGGTTCCAGGGCCGAGGCGAAGCACTCGCCGTATATGTCCGGCCGGGACCGCGCCAGCCATTCTTCGAACGGTTCCGACGAGCTCCTCGCCTGGCCCGCAACCCTGGTATCCAACAGGAATTCGCCGTAGAGCGGCTCATAGAGTTCGGCCGCCCTCCGGGCGACGTAATCGCGCTCGTCTCGGAACGGCGGGAATCCCCGCGGCATCTCCGCCGAAGTCCACAGCCGCCCGGCCTCCTGGGAAATGGTCATGAGCGCGGCTCTCAGCGCAGTCGCCGCGAACGAACCCCCGCTCGGGGGGGCAATCATGACCAGGGTGCGGACTCCACCTTGGTACAGCGGACTGCAGGTGTAGTATCGCGCCAGGAGGGCCCCCATACTGTGAGTCACAAGGTCGACCCGCTGATGACCGGACGTCGCTCGAGCGCGCTCCACAACCCGGTGAAGTCTGTGGTACAACGCCGCGTAGTCTCCATCAGGCGAGTCACTGTAGTCCACGCTGAATAGGGTGAGGCCCGGTTCGAAACCCCTGCCAATCAGGAAGGAATACAGTCCCTTCCGATCCGAAGCGCTTCCCCAGGTCGCATCCGGACTACCGAGAGCGCCGTGAACAAGCACAACGGGAACCCGGTCGGCCGGCCTCCGCGAATCGGGTACTCCGGCTCCGGCTACCGACGGCTTTGCCAGTATGACCACGGTGGCGAGCCCCGCGATCAGCGCGCGACACGGCGGAGGCGAGGTCGCCAGCGAGGCGTTGCCATTCAACGGCCACATTCCGCAACACGCTCCTTCTCCCAGAAACCGTGATTGATTATCGTCAACCTGCTGATCGGATGGCCGTCATTGAACGCCTCCCTCAACCTCCCATCCCATCCGGGCCCGGGCCTGGCCTCTCCGACGCGATCGCCCTCCCGTATCCTCGCAGCCGTCCACGCCTGGCCTGGAACCACCTCGACGACCTCATCGTCCAGAGAGAGCGTCGCCGTCCCATCGTTGGAGATCCCCTCCAGCGACATATCCCCCGCGTAATATCTGAAGCGATTATCGCAGACGGGGATGGGGACATTATTGACCGAGTCCGCGCCGGGTGCCTCACCTGAGGGCATAGCCCCGGCCATGATGGTGATGGGGTTTCCCAGCGGGATCCTGTGGGGATACGACCTGATCTTGTGCGCTTCGCTGGACACCCTCACTCCCGCGAAGTCAACGTCGTACACAACCAGGCACTTCGTTCGGCGATCGGGAGCATACTCGGGTCTGAGCGGAGCCAACGTCCGCGCCTGCTCGTCCGGGCGTACCGCCCTGGGGCAGTCGCCTTCCAAAGGTATCGCTATCAGGCCCGCGGTGTTTGTCTCCACTATTGTCAACAGCAAATACCTGGCGCCGTCGTCAGGAAACCTCGTCCAGCCCAGGTATCCCGCCACACAGGCGAGGCAGGCCAGTATCACCGCGCGAACGCAAGCGGATCGTCCGATGGTAATCCCCCCTCGGCTGTACTACCCATTCGATCACCATCGCCAACAGCGGTAATTGCGTTCACAAGGCCGAGATTGAGTGCCCGGACGATTGTGGCATCGCACGAAGGGCCGCCGGGCACCGTATCTCCCCAGGACTCGCCCGGAGCCAAGACGATCCATCCCCCGGTCTTCCAGCCCCCGGGGGCTACGAGCATGCGGCAGCGGGGTAAGCGCGCGCTTACGACCTCCCTGGAACCGCTTCCCTCGCCCAACCTCACGCGCCGAACCGGTTGCCATCCCGAATGAATCCACCTGACGGGACGCGCACCCGCTCCGTCCGCCAGGAGTATCGCCCACCGGCAGCCGGGAGGAACCTCGATTGCAGCCGAGTCGTCCCCTTCCTGCAGACATATGAAAGGCGCTCCCTCCAGCGCTCCAGGGACCAGGTCCCGAAGGCTTGCAGGAAACGCCTCTATCACGATGACCGGGATCTTCAAGGCTCCGGCCGTAGCCCTTGAACGACTTCGGATCGAAACCGCCAGAACTGCAACAATAAGACAAGCCAGGGCCGCAAACGCCTTCTCGGGCCGTTTCGTATGTTTCACCCCTCGGGTTGCGGCCACCGGCTCCCTTCGTGCACCAGCTATTCGATTGGCGGTCCCGCTTGTCCTTCCATTACATGCCAGTTATGGGACCCATTCGTACGACAACTCGGCCCATCTTTCGACACCACGCAACCGCGAGTGTCACCCCCGCCCGCTCTTCAGCATCTTATCGATGACGTCTACAGCACCTCTGAGAACAGTCGCGTTGTTATCATAGCCGTTCAACCCCAGCGCCTCCCGGGATTCGAACCATCTCGCCTCCACGATCTCGGCCAGCTGTGGCACGAGGTCCACGCGTTCCGACCTGACCAGGAAGTAGTGGACCGTCTTGGAAATGACCCTCTCGTCAAGCGTATAGTGATAGTGCACGCGCCCCAGGCTTCTCTCGATTTCCCCGCTTACGCCCGTTTCCTCGCGCACCTCCCTCAACGCCGCCACTTCGGGGGTTTCACCCTCCTCGATCTGGCCCTTCGGGAACGTCCACCGCCCGTATCTATCCTTTATCATCAATATCCTGGGACCGACCCAAGTGGAGCCCCGACCGTCGCCGGCTGAATCGCAGGAGAATACCACTCCTCCGGCGGATACTTCCCTGAGCAAACCCGATCATCCCTTTCCGTTAACTATGGCAACCGTTTCGACAAACTCTGAAGCGCTGAGCCCTCAGGCTCTGAGGTTCATTGCACACTTCAAACCCAGGTTATCCACAGGTTTATACACAGCCTGTGAATAACAAACGTCTGTTTGGTTAACATCCGGCATCCGCGAGACCCGCGCTACGTCGACCAGGCATGGTCCACGGGGCGAGATCTTCAACGTAAGCGGCCCGGGACCTTCCTCGCCGGCCGTTAGTGTGCGCAGTATATCAGACCTGCCTACATGGAATCCGTATATTCAGGTGGAGGGAACGCAGTGAACGACGAAGCGCTGATAGGTCGCTGCCTATCCGGCGATATAGAGGCGTTCGAGGGCCTCGTGGTGGCTTATCAGAAGCCGGTATACAACCTGGCGCTCCGCGCGACCGGAAACGCGGAAGACGCGATGGACGTTGCACAGGAAGCGTTCTTAAAGGCGTTCCGTTCCCTGCCGACCTTCCGGAGGGGCAGTCCGTTCAAACCCTGGCTCCTTACGGTGGCGGCGAACACCGCCACTGACTTCCTCCGGCGAAGGCGTCCGGCAGCCACCGGTGAATTCAAGGAAATGGATCCGCCCGATGCATCGCCCGGTCCCGAGGAAATCGCGGAGAAAGGCGAGCGGAGTCGCTGCTTGAAGGATGCCATCATGGGTCTGGCCCCCGGCTACCGGATCGTCGTGGAACTATTCCATATCCAGGGGTTTTCGTTAGGGGAAGTATCGGAGATCACCGGCTTGAACGTCACAACCGTCAAGAACAGGTTGTTCAGAGCGAGGAGAATGCTGCGCGAAAAGTTGGCGGGGAGGGGACTCAGTTGACGAAGTGTTTCAGCGAGGAGGAACTGGACGCTTATCTGGACGGCGAGGATATCCCCGGGATCCCCGAGCACGCGCGGGATTGCGGGCGATGCGGCGACTTTCTCAGGCGGACGGAGCGCCTGAGGTTCATGCTCGGCGAGGTCGAAATGGATAACCCGCCGGTGGAGCTTCCGTCGAGGGTCATGCTCGCGCTGCGCGAAACCACGCTCGCCAGAGCTTCGCAGGCCGGAATCGCGCTTGGAGCGAGGGCGCGGGCTCTCCGGGCGGTCTGGCTGACATCGTCCGCCGTCGCCGGCTGCCTGCTCTCAATAGTCATACTGGAGAAGGCGAACGCGACAATGTCGGACTTCATTGTATATGCCGGGTATGCAAGAGCGGTAGTTCGCTTGTTCAAGGGTATATCGGCAGGCGGATGGATGACATTATGGTCCATCCTGGGAATCTCGCGGGCGGCGCTGGTCAACGGCTCCATACTGCTCGTGTTGTTGGGCATATGCCTCGCCGCGACCGGAGTCAGGCGGTACGCCTGAGACGGGACGCTGAGCCGGTACGATAGTACAGAGAAGGGAGAAGTGCGAATGAAAAGGTTATATAAATCCCGCACAGAGAGCATGATCTTCGGCGTTTGCGGGGGGATCGCAAAGTACTTCGATGTGGACGTTGCGATAGTCAGGCTCGTGTTCGTGCTAGGTCTCCTGGTGGGCGGCTGGGGTCTTCCGGTATACATCGTGGCGGCCATAGTCAGCCCTGAGGAACCAAAGTACTCCTCCGGCGACGCGAACGGACACCCCCAGGTGCCCGCGTCGTCGCAGGCCCCCGACTCGCAGGACACCCGCTCGACGGACGCCCGCCCGCAGGACGCCGGCTCGACGGAATCGCCGGAGATCAACAGGTGCAATTGCAGGGCAACAGGTCCACAGCTTTTCGGATACATCCTGATACTGATCGGGGCGTTCTTTCTGGTGAGGCAGTTCATGCCCTCCTGGTTGTGGTCCCGATTGTGGTGGCTGCGCGGCGATAGGCTGTGGCCGCTCATACTCGTGGCCATCGGCGTGGCCATGCTCGCGAGGAGGTCCCAGAGATGAAAGGGAGGCGTCTCGTCGAGGGGACGATCCTGATCGCCCTCGGGCTGATTCTTTTGTGCAATACCCTGGGCTTCCTCGAGTGGCGAGTGTGGCTGGACGCGTCCCGGTTCTGGCCCGTCGCCCTGGTGATCATGGGAGTGCTCATCCTTTTGAGGCGCAGCGTGCCGTGGGTGCTGATTGTCCTCATGGTGGCGCTCATCGGGCTCAGCGCCGTCAGGATTCCACTCGACTTCGTAGGCATCAACCCGTGGGATTGGCACGAGCCAGGGTCAGGGATGGGGCGGGAGCCATTGGAGTCAGGCACCTTCCACCTGGAAGAACCTCTCGCGGAAGGGATCGAGTCGGCTGAGGTTTCCATAGATCTGAGCGCCGGCAATATCGAGGTCAGCGGCGGAACGGCAAACCTCATCGAAGGGGCTCTCGACTACATTGGGGCGGAGCCGCAGGTTGAATACAGGCGGGCCGCATCCAGGGAAGTTATCAGTATCAAAGGCGGCTTGTCCGGACGGCGTTCAGGAGGGGCCGCTCCCAGGTGGTCCCTCAGGTTGACGGAATCAGTTCCCGTCTCGATCACAATCGATGCCGGGGCGGGACGGGCCGACATGGATTTCTCGACCGTCAGGCTTTCGGCCCTCGAGGTGGACTCGGGGGCGGGGCAGTTCAGAGCAGTCTTTGGAGATCACGGCCTACGCACCGACGTATCGATCGACACCGGCGCCGCCGACATCACGCTGGTCGTGCCCGCGTCGGTTGGCATGCGTCTGAAGGTATCGAGCGCCGCCACGGGCGGCAACCTCGGTTCATCGGGCCTGGCAAAGAGCGGCGAATTCTGGATATCCGACAACTTCGACACCGCGAAGAGCACGCTGGATATCCGGATTTCATCGGCGGTGAGCAGATTGAACGTGGAGCGTCGCTGATCCCGCCCGGGAACGCCCGCCGGTGGCGGACGACCATCGTGTTCACGCTTCCATAAGTGTTTGCGCTGACATAGCAGATTACGGTTCCACAGAATGAAATAGCCGGTGGGGCAATCCGCCCTGCACCGGCTGATTTATCCCTTGCTATTCTCCGAGATACGCCTTCTTCACGTGGGGGTCCTGCCTGAGATCGGCCGCCGGACCCTCGAGGGTTATCCTGCCGGTCTCCAGGACGTACGCCCGCTGCGCTATGGACAGCGCCATGTGCGCGTTCTGCTCGACAAGCAGTACTGTCGTGCCGGCCCTGTTGATCTCCTTTATGATGTCGAAGATCTCCCTGACCAACAACGGCGAGAGTCCCATCGACGGCTCGTCCAGGAGCATGATCTTGGGCTTCGTCATCAGGCCCCTACCTATCGATAGCATCTGCTGTTCACCGCCGCTCAATGTGCCGGCAAGCTGCTTCTTCCTTTCGAGCAACCGGGGGAACCTGTTGAAGACCCTCTTCATGTCCTCCTCTATGCCGCGCCTGTCGTTCCGGCTGTATGCGCCGAGCTCGAGGTTCTCGAACACGCTCATGCTGGAAAACACGCG
>JAHDPS010000334.1 GCA_018434225.1 Bacillota bacterium | reverse complement strand
CCGGCTGAACACCCTTTTCACGGGCGAGAGCACGTCGCCGTTCGCGTTCATGAGCCTGGGCGGCCTCGATTTATAATCTATCGTCGCGGCCTTCCCATTGACGTCGAACACCAGTCGCTTCTGTATCATGTCTTCCTTCTTGGGACGGATCAGTTTGACCAATTGGCCGTCTTTATCGGCCTCGTATAGGTTCATATTCTTATTCATGAATGCGTATTGCCCATCTATATCGTATATCTCGTACGCGGGAGGGATATTGACAAAGGATAAGTCCTGCTCATAGTAGTTATGTTTAATGAAATATGGACCGAGCACGGCGGATATGATCAGCGCAACGATAATGACGAGTCCCAGGATGGCGATCTTATTGCGCCTCAGTCGCCTCCACACATCCTGCCAATATGTCAGACTGACTTCCCCTATGTCCTCCCGGCCCTTGCTCTTTTCCTCCTCCTCCAACCTCTCCCATAATGATGGTTCGATGACCTCTGGAGTCATGGTCTCGATACTCACGGTCAACCCCCTACTTATTCAGCCTGATTCTCGGATCGATGAGGCCGTACAGCAGATCCACTATGAAAACGATTAACACGAGGAACGCCGCGTAGAAAACCGTAATGCCCATAATGGTCGTATAATCCCGGTTTGAGATACTCTGAACGAAGTATTTCCCTATTCCCGGCAGGGCGAATATCTTCTCAATCACGAAGGAACCCGTGAGCATTCCCGCAACGACCGGGCCCAACATAGTGACGATCGGGATCAGCGCGTTTCTAAGCCCGTGCTTGATGATCACCTTCGATTCGCTGAGACCCTTCGCCCTCGCCGTCCTAATGTAATCTTGCTGCAACACCTCTAGGAGGCTCGATCGTGTCAGCCTGGCGATAAAGGAAAGGTAGAATCCGGAGACGGCGACCACGGGTAGTATGTAGCCTTTCCAGCTGGCGATGCCAAAGGTGGGGGTAAGGCCCAGTCTAAGTGAGAAAACGTACAACAGTATCGTCGCCATAACGAAGGACGGAATCGCAACCCCCAGAGTGGCAATGAACATCACCAATCCATCCGGCCATCTATTCTGCTTCAAGGCCGCGATGATGCCAAGAGGCATGCCCACGAGCACGATAAGGAGCACCGCCAGGAACCCCACCTTAGCCGATGTGGGGAATCCCTTGATGATTAGATCGTTAACCGTCATTCCTTCGTACTTGAATGAGGGTCCCAGATCGAATCTAACGATTCCCTTCATGTAGTCGACGTACTGCTTCCACAGCGGATCGTTCAAATGGTACTTTTCCATTAGAGCCTTTTCCACCAGCGCCGGCAGGTTCTTTTCCTGAGTGAAGGGACCCCCCGGTATCGAGTGCATAAGAAAAAACGTCAGGGTGCTGATCAAAAACAGCGTGACAACTATGCTAATCAACCTGTTTACTATGTAGCCACCTATACCCATCCCCTCCATAATCCACCATATGAGCAGAAGCGTAAGTTGCGGGCTACTGGCTCACGTGTAGTCGATTTACACTCCCCTTCTTGATCCAATGACCAATCACATAATGACTATGCATATCATTAAAATGCCATTTCAAACACTATTTCGTATGTTCTGCACGAAAAAGAGATCTCCTTTATGAAGGAGATCTCGATGTGAGGTTCACATTTGATTTCGGAGAGGAACTACTGGGAAATGCTCCTCGACTTCTTCGAACTATACGCTTGTGCATCTTTCGACAAATCACTTGCCTCAGTCGAGCATCGTCTTCCTCGGATCGGCTTCCACCTTAGCGGCGGCCAGGAACTCCTCCATCGACTGCCTGCCGAGGTCTCCCTCGCCTCGCTTCCTGACCGAGACCTCGTCGGCGGCCGCCTCTTTATCCCCGACGATGAGCATGTATGGGATCTTATCCACTTCAGCCTGTCTTATCTTGTAATTGACCTTCTCGTTCCTAGTGTCGACCTCAGTCCGCAGGCCTGCGGCTATCAATCTGGACGCCACTACGCCCGCGTAGTCGTGATGCCTCTCCGCGATGGGCAGTATTCTCACCTGGACGGGCGCCAGCCAGAGAGGGAACGCCCCAGCGTAATGCTCTATTAGCCCCCCGAAGAACCTCTCCATCGAACCCAGGACGGTCCTGTGGATCATCACCGGCCTGTGCTGCTGCCCGTCCTCGCCTACATAAGTCATGTCGAATCTCTCCGGCAGGTTGAAGTCGACCTGTATCGTCGGCCCCTGCCAACCACGGTTGAGGGCGTCTTTCAATGTAATGTCTATCGCGGGGCCGTAGAACTTCGCCTCACCCTCGCCCAGCACGTACGGCAAGTCCTTGCGCTTCAAGGCCGACTTGAGGGCACCCTCCGCCGCCTCCCACACGTCGTCTGTCCCCGCGTACTTGGATTTGTCGTTCGGGTCCCTCACGGACAGCATGATCTCGTAGTTCTGATACCCGAACGACCTCATCATGAACTGTGCCAGGTCGACAACCCCGACTATCTCATCTTCGAGCTGGTCGGGCCTGCAGAACAGGTGGGCGTCATCCTGCGTGAACCCCCTAACCCTGAGCAGGCCGTGAAGCACACCGGACCTCTCATAGCGATATACCGTGCCGAGCTCCGCCCATCTCATCGGCAGATCGCGATAGCTCCTCGTGGCCGATTTGTACATGAGTATGTGGAACGGGCAATTCATTGGCTTCAACAGGTATTCCACTTCATCGATCTTCATCGGGGAATACATGTTCTCTCGGTACCAGCCCCAGTGCCCGCTCGTCTTCCACAGGTCGAGCTTGGCGATGTGCGGCGAGTAGACTATGTCGTAGCCCCTGCGGCGGTGCTCCTGCCTCCAGAAATCCTCGATCAGCTGCCTCACCATGCCGCCCTTGGGGTGCCAGTATATGAGTCCCGGGCCGCCCTCCTCGTGCATGCTGAACAGGTCGAGTTCCTTGCCCAGGCGCCTGTGATCGCGCCTCTTCGCCTCTTCCAGCCTCTCGACGTGCTGATCGAGGGATGCCTGATCCTCGTAGGCCGTCCCGTAGATCCTCTGGAGCATAGCGTTCTTCTCATCCCCACGCCAATATGCCCCTGCCACGCTGAGAAGTTTGAACGCCTTCACCCGCCCAGTCGATGGAAGGTGCGGGCCTGCGCAAAGGTCCGTGTACTCTCCCTGAGTGTAGCAGGAGATCGCTTCCCCTTCCGGAAGGTCACGGATGAGCTCCACCTTGTACTTCTCGCCCTTGCTCTCGAACATCGAGAGCGCTTCCCCGCGGGACACCTCCATCCGGTTGACGGGGTAGTCCGCCTCGACGATCTTCCTCATCTCGGCCTCGATCTTCTCGAGGTCGTCGGGCGCAAAGGCCCTGTCCACTTCGAAATCGTAGTAGAACCCGTCCTGGATGGCCGGGCCGATGCCAAGCAGCGCCCCCGGGAACAATCTCTTGACCGCCTGGGCGAGTATATGGGAAGCCGTGTGCCTATAGATGTCCCGCCCTTCCTGCGAATCGAACGTCACGAACTCTACCTGGGCATCCGCTTTCAGCGGCTCGGCTAACCCTACTATGCAGCCGTTCAGCCGAGCCCCCAGTGCCTTTCGGGAGACATCCCCACTGACGTCGCCGGCCACCCGCGCGAGGGTCGTCCCTACAGAATACTCGGCCACCCTTCCCCCGGGTAGGACTACCTTAACAGCATTCACGAATTCTCCCCCATTCGTTGGTATCGGTCAAGCGTATGATCTAAATGGCAGGCACATAACAAAAACTCCCGCCCATCAAGGGACGGGAGGTATTCCCGCGGTTCCACCCTAGTTGACCCGGCCTATAAGGCCCGGCCCGCCTCTTGCCGCTATAACGGGCGACCCGCCGGGGTTCGGCCCATCCTGCCCCGGAGCTCTGGGGGCGGTCACACGGGATTGTGTCCGGATGCGGCTTACAGCCACGACCGCTTCTCTCTGAACGGCCTCAATCCCTGCGTTCCCCTTCATAGCTGAGTCTGCAACTCAGTATATAGCGGGCACAAGAGCGAGTCAAGTTGGCAGATCCCTAGCGCCGACCTTCGGTTTACACTTCGGTTTACACCTATCGCATCCGTGGCAGATCCTCGCCTTATCGCCGAATATCTTCTTTATCGTCTCTGTCGCGGTCGAATTATCTTGCTCGGGTTGGATGTGAAGCACTACGCACTTGGGGGCTATCGTTATGAGCGATGAGATAAGCAGGTCCTCGCAATCCCCCTCCGCCTTGTTGATCTCCATGACGATATCATCGATGTATTCCCTCGCCACGGGGCGCCCCTCGCGGTCGCTCAATCTGAAACACCCGCTGGGTTCGACAATAGCGTGGACCTCGTCGAATTTGGGCTCCTGGACCTCGACAAAGTATCTGAGGAGCCGGATGAATTCCTTGTACTCCTTTTCCATAAGGTATTCGTCCACGGCCTTGCTGACCGATTCGTACAGTTCCTCCACGTAGTCCTTCAGGCGAAACGTGACGAACCCCTCGAGCACCAGTTCACTGTGTTTATCCAGATAGTCGATCAACCTGGATAGGACGCGGCTCTTTCTGCTGATCCTGTGGAACAGGTCGCTTTCCCCCGCCACACGGCCGTCCAGGCTCTTGCGGATAAACTCCATGATCCCCTCGCGCTCGTCCTTGGAGAAATGGCCGTAGTTATCCTTAACGATCTTGCGGATAAGCACTGTCTCCCAGTCATTCACGATGACATCGGACAGCGCGTTCGCGACGAAATGCCTCAATATGGTGGCTTGATCCTCCGGCGTGAAGCGTTCCCTGTTAACCCTCACAAGTTTACAACCGAGGAACTTCATGTTTCCTCGGCTGGTCTGTTGTACATCTATGTTTATGCCCTCTTCCCGGAGAAACCGGAATTCGTAGTTCAGTCTCTCCAGGATCTGGTCGGCATGTCGGGATGATCCAACGGAGACGACCTGCATAATGGAATTCATCTCCCCTGTTATTGTGCCTATAGTATATGTGACGGCGGATTTTTGTATCCAGTTGGAGGGTTCTTCCATATTGTGTCCGACCTTCGCGCTACTCCGGGCTGTTCCTGTCCCGGCCGGAACATTTGGGATGGATGTGCGTCTACATACGGCTGGAGGGATCGGGCACTTATGAAAGACGCGAGAGGGATTCAATGGATCGTCGCTTGCGTCCTAGTCGCAGTGCTGGTTATTGTGGTCCCACCGCACAACGCTCTGGTCGCCCACAGTGATGAAGAGTTCGGAATGTATGGAATCGTTGGCGCCGAACCCGCAACGCCTCAAGTCATAATGGCGCGCCAGACCGATTTCACCAGTTTTGAAGAAGTGAGGAAGGTGGCGACATTCCCCGTCCTGGCACCCGGGCGTATACCGAAGGGATTCAGCCTGATCAGTTTGCAACATGTCAGGCCCGACCTGCCGGAAATACCAGCGTCCGTTCACAACGATACTGTTGCGGCGACGTACGGCAGCGGCGACGATCGGTTCACGATCATGCAAGGGTATTTCAGTGGCGGCGACGTTCCCGCCGGTCCGGGGGAAGCGGCGGCCGGCGAGATCGACCTGATCGGCGCCAGGGCCAAATGGGTCAGGGGAACCTGGGCCGAGAGACCAACCGGCGGAAGAGAATGGAGAAACGAGCCGCTGCAAGTCGGATGGTACAAGAACGGCCTGGGCTACGCGATACTATCTCGAGATCTGAATCTAGAACAACTGGTAGAGATCGCAAACGGCCTGGAACCCATATAGATGCAGGACGCTGGTATTCAGTTGACCGATCAAGTCACTCGGACTATAATGGCATTGAAGTGAATATCTGTTCTTACCTGGAACGCTGAATCCCTTATAGGGAGCGGGGGACCCGTATATCGGGGTGAATCCCTGCGGTAGCGGTGCAGGGTAGGGTTACTTCTTCAACCCGAACCCGTCAGCTAACCTCGCAAGCGTGGAAGGGGAGGTAAGGCTCCCGTGATTATTGGACCCAGGGGCTGCCTCCTGGGTCTTGTTGTAAGCAAGCGCCTCCCCGCAGGTAGAAAAGTGCCCGGGTTTCTCCCCTTCCCCGGGCAACAGTGACAACCCCTGGGCCGCTATCCTGGGGGTTCTTATTCTTACTCCCACTTCTTGCTCAATTTCACGCCTTTATAATAGAAGTTGACGATGTCCTCCGCCTTGCGCCCGGCCCTGGCCATCGCCTCGGCGCCCCACTGCGACATCCCGACTCCGTGTCCCCACCCGCAGCCCTTCATCACAACCTTGCCCCCGGAGATTGTGACTGAATCGAGCAGCGTCGACTTCATTTTCTCCGGCCCGAGCGCGGTCCTCAGCTCGGGAGCGGATATCTCCAGACCAGCTACACTGATGGTCACGGCCCTTCCGGAGGGCCCTTTCTTGCCGATCGCGACAGGACTGATGCCCGTGATGTTCTTGCCGATCTTGGCCGCAGCGCCCTTTATCTCCTGGGCGGTGAACGTGGCGGTCCAGGATTTCTGCCCCGGGGGTGCGTTCTCCAACGACATGGGATCGCTCATGGGGGCTGCGTACGGTGCGGGCTCCAGGGTGAAGTTGAGGCCCTCCTCGGCAGAGGCGGTCTTGCCTCCGGAATTGGCGTGGAACCAGGCTCGAATGGGCTTGCCGGCGGATTCAATCACCATCCCCCTGGTTTCCTGAACTGCCTTGCGAACCATGTCGTTGATCCTCGACGGCTCGTAAGCCTGGAAATGATCCTTGTCGTCGCAGGCGTCAGTCCCATGGATCTTCTTGGCCTGACCCTCGTCACGCTTTTCAAGAGTGAAGGTCCTCGCGACTATCGCCTGGGCTTTGAGTGCCTCAAGCGGCCAATTCGGATCGACTTCCGCCGCAACGACCCCTTGGATGTATTCTTCGATCTTTATCTGCCTTGACGTGTTGTCCTTGTGCGAATAGAGACTCAGAGTAGGTTCCTGTCCGGTTCCGGATGGGGCGGGCCTACGAAACAGTCTACCGCATCCCGGGACGGCCAGGACACCGATGGCTATAGACCCTGCGACCGTCAACCAGATAGCCGTAACAATCAGACATCTCTTCATAAAGACCCCTCCGCCTGTTATGATGGATTATCATTCCCTGGCGGCGATAAGCCAAGCCGCATTCAAGGCCGGCGGAGAAAAGCACGGCAGCCGCGAAGTGGACGCGCTTCCATGTATTGAGCCCGAAGGCGTTTCAGGAAGGACTCCCTGAGGAGCGTGCGGCCGAACTCGTGGCTGCCGTATTTCATTCTTCTCAGGGCTGCGCCGGATTATTCGCGCCGGGGCCATTCCATTTCATAGCAACCCAGCCTTTCTTCTTGCACAACGCCTCTTGACGGTCTGTCGGTCAGGGTGTACTCTTGGTTTGGGCGTCAACACGGACGCTATTTGAAGCGAAGTCCCTTCCCAAGTACATGATCTAACGTGATCGCCTGTGGATCCCGCAGAACGTCGCGATTGCCCGAAATCGGAGGTGCGAAGGTATGAACAAGTCGTCTGGGGATACCAGCCATGAAGACTCGTCTTGCGACTATTCGAACTGTCGTACCCTCGCGGCCTCGCCAGTGGGGCTACTTCGCCGCGACTAGTTTACACGTACCCGCACCACCAGCCTTCCTCTCGCATCATTCCCTCGCTAGGGGTTTCCAGTAACCACACCGGCGAACAAGGCAATCCCTGGTTTCAGCCAAGACGCGTTTTGCCCGGCGCGACGTACAATGCATCAGTATATCCGAGGCGAGGTGAACTCCATGGACCGCCTTTTGACACCGGTGCTCGAGGAAGCCATCGAAAAACGGGACTGGCTCGGCCTCCGCGAGTCGATCCGCAACTGGCCGGCGCCCGATATCGCGGCTCTGCTCGCTAGACTCGCCGAGCACGACCGCGTACTGGTATTCCGTAGCCTACCCCGTCATGTAGCGGCGAAAGTCGCCTCGGAGATGGATCCCGATTCCGTGGACGCGCTGTTGAGGGGGCTGACTGACGAGGAAACCCGGACAGTGCTCGCAAATCTGAAGCCGGACGATAGGACCAGCCTACTGGAGGAAATGCCGGGGCAGCTAACGCAACGGCTGCTCAACCTCTTGAACCCCGATGACTTGAAGGAATCCCGATACCTGCTGGGCTACCCTGAAGGGTCTGTGGGGCGGCTCATGACGCCGGAATATGTGGCCGTCAGGTCCGATTGGACCGTGGAACAGGCCCTGGATCATATTCGGAAGAAAGGCAAGGACAGCGAAACGATTTCGACTATATACGTGATAGGCGTGGACTGGAAGCTGCTCGACGCGCTCGATGTAAAGCACCTGATATTGGCCAATCCGTCCGATCCCGTCGAGAAGCTGATGGATCATTCGTGCGCCAGCCTCTCAGCGTTCGACGACAGGGAGAAAGCGGTGCACGCCGCACAGAAATACGACCTCTTCGTATTGCCCGTCGTCGATTCGGAGGGCGTGCTTCTGGGCATCGTCACCGCTGACGACCTCATGGACGTCGCCCAGGAGGAAGTCACGGAGGACTTCCACAGAACCGCCGCGGTGTCCCCTCTGGACGATCACTATACGGAGACGAGCATCTGGGAACTTTACTCCAAGAGAATAGGATGGCTCGTGGCCCTCGTCTTCCTGAATCTGGTCTCTTCGGGCGTGATGGCCATATTCGAAAAGACGCTCGCTTCAACCATTGCGCTGGCGTTCTTCATCCCTCTGCTCATAGACAGCGGCGGCAATGCTGGTTCTCAATCCGCCACACTGATGATCCGCGCGCTCGCCACGGGAGATCTGAAGATGCGGCACTGGACTCGCACTGTGGTACGGGAAATAGCGGTTGGCGCTTCCCTGGGACTGACGATGGGAATAGCCGCATGGGCTCTGGGACTGTTCCGGGGCGGGTTCCATGTCGGATTGATAGTGGGCCTTTCGATGGCCAGTATAGTAACGGTCGCGAACCTGATCGGCACGGCGTTGCCATTTCTCTTGACACGGTTCGGAGTCGACCCCGCCGTAGCCAGCAGTCCGCTCATAACAACAGTGGCCGATGCGGCGGGGCTGATAATATACTTCTCCCTCGCGAGGATTATTCTTCCATAGCACTTCGAAATGACAACATTGTCCTTTCTAATACTGTCCTCGTCCCCGGCGATGAGGACAGTATTATGTTCTTCTTTCGCCATTCTCACCGCAAGTTCGAGACCTGATCCCTCCGCCCTCCGCCGTGCCTTGGAAAAACGCACCAAAACGAAGGGAATTGTGGTGCTTACGGCGAACTGCAAGTCGATTCCTTGTTGGGAAAAGGGGGAAAATGATGAAAAAGGCGATCGTATCTTTATTCGCAGCAACTACCGCTTTTCTAGTTATGTGGTTCGTAGTCGTCGCACCCTTAAGCGGCAGCATCAGGCGTGCCGCCGCTTTCGGAGGCGGACCCGGCGGAGGGCCGAGCGGCGGGCCAAGCGGAGGGCCGAGTGGCGGACCGAGTGGTGGCCCGAGCGGCGGGCCAAGCGGAGGGCCGAGTGGCGGACCGAGTGGTGGCCCGAGCGGCGGGCCAAGCGGCGGACCGAGTGGCGGACCGAGTGGCGGGCCAAGCGGCGGGCCAAGCGGCGGACCGAGTGGCGGACCGAGTGGCGGCCCGAGCGGCGGACCTGGCGGTCAGGGCGGTATGCCCGGTGGTCAAGGCGGTATGCCCGGTGGTCAAGGATCTCCGCCAATGTTCACCGGCACTCCTCCAGAGGGTATATTTGGCTCTGGAGGCATGCCCCCTATGATGCAGGGCGGCATGCCCGGTGG
>JAHDPS010000198.1 GCA_018434225.1 Bacillota bacterium | reverse complement strand
GAACGGCGCGAGATCCCCTATGGCGTCATTCGCCCGGATGAACCAGTATGACGGCAGGAACTTGGCGACGGCCAGCACCGGCTCGCTCATGACCGACTGGGGCACGAACGCTCCGCCGAGAAAACACATGCCCAGGGATAGCACGTTGACCGCTCCCGCCTGTGTACTCTCGCTCTTCACGAAGCTGCCTACCAGAAAACCAATGCTGGCGCATACGACAGTGAACGCCAGGGTGTTGAGACAGTAGAACCCCACAAGTCCGGAGGGAAGCAACCTCCTGCCGTGCATAATAACGCTTCCGATTATAAGCAGCGCCCAACAACCCAGGGCGAATACCCCATGGCCGGCGGCCAACTGCAGGCTCATGCTGCGGCGCGGAAGCGGAGCACACGTGTTGCGCAGGAACAGATCCGGTTCGTTGAACGCAATCATGACGGAGCTTACACCCGTCATGATCATGGCTAATAGCGCGTACGCGCAGTAAGCGTAGTAGTAAGAGTATCCCTGCTGACGGCCGTTGGCGCCGCCGGAGGACCTTACGGTTACCGGAGTGTCGAGAGCGAGGTCGGCCAAGGCGGCTGCGACCAGGTTGGCCGGGGACTCTTCCCCGCCGAATACCCTGTGGAGCCTTACCGTGTTGAGGAACCTGTCGATGCTCATATCGACGTAGTAGGCGCTGGTGGAAGCGGGCACGATGACCTTCTGAACTGCGCAGTCCTTGCCGGACATGAACGCCTCCGAAAAGCCCCGGGGGATGATGGCGATGTACTCCACGTTGCGATAGAAGAGCGCGTCCTGGAGTCTCTCCTCGTCATCCGGGTACGGCACGACCCGGCCGGCGCGGGCCAGGTAATCAGCCAGGCCCCGGGCGATCTGTCCGTCGCCGTCCCGGTTGATCACGGCGACAGGGGTCCTTGTCGGCTCGAAGTCGACCATCGCAGTCCCAGGCGCGACGAATGAGAAGAGGACCGCAATCCCAAGGAAGGCACTGAGGCTGATAGCCAGGGATGCCGCCGAACCGCGCATCACTTTGAAATAGGCCCTAAACACTTGCATACCTTTCCCTCCTCAGCCGCACGAAACTTGCCGTGCACATGGCGGCCGAAATAAGGCACAGCATACCGATATTGATGAAGAAGCGGCGGTGAGTGTCGAACACGTAGAGGCTATAGAACGCGTCTGCGACCAGGGCTGCCGGGTTGACGTAAGAGAGCACGGGCGCCTTGCGGGCAACGACGTCTTTCATTGGGGCCCACATGAGACCCGCCAGACAGCTCATGATCATACTCGTGGCAAGGAGGGCCCCGGTTTTCACAGCTTCGTTCCCGCGGACAACTGCGCCGATGAAATTGCCGAGCGAGACCCCCGCTGTACAACCTGCCAGGCATCCGAGAAGCACGTAACCAATCTGGTTGCCGAAGCTGATTCCCAGTGCGGACGCCATATACGCCAGGAGAATCAGCACCTCCGCGAAACTCACGGCCAGTGCCGCGGCTGCATCGGCTATCACGACGCTCATCTTGTGTGTGGGCGCTATGCTGCGCCGCGCTCCCTGGGCCGATAAATCGGCCTGGACGTCAACGGTGTTGCGCACCCCCCAGAAGCTGCTGTACATACAAGCCATGGCTATCAATGCGTAGAAGTAACCCAGCATGGTATCAGGCGCTGCGTCGGAGAACGACACTTGATCGGTGTAGCTCCTGCGATATACCCTGCGGTTCTCGAGTTCCCCAATTAGCTGCCGGGCGGCGTCCGGGTTCCCGGCGAGTATACTAGTTGCGGTTCTGGCCGTCTGTGTGTACTCGTCCAGGATCGCCTTGAGTACGCTCTGATTTATGCCCGGTTCCTTCACCGTAAGCCCGATTGACTCGCCCACAGTAATGATTCCGGAGACGTCGCCGTGTTGAAGCAATCTCAGAGCCTCGTCCTCTGGAGCCACGATCAGATTCAGTATCTGGCTCTTCCCTGCCTTCGACAGAGACTCCAGCACGTGCCCGAACGCTGCGTTCTCACGATAGGCCCGGCCCTCCACTACAACCGTCTTTACGGGTTCGAACCTTTCCCGCTCCGACGTGAGATGGCCGAAGGCGAAATGGAAAAGCGTCGCCATCAACAGGGGAAAGATCATGGTCCAGAAGACTGTCTCCCTGTCGCGCACAAGGCACCTCAGTCTGTATTTGAACATGTGCCCGAACATACTCCGGCTCACCTCCTTTCAATCCCGCAGCTGCCTGCCCGTGATCTCGAGGAACACGTCGTTCAATGTGGGCTGCTCTGAGAATACCCTGTTGAAGGAGGCATCCCGAGACTTCAGGTAGTCGAGCAGGTGCAACAGGTTGTGCTGGCCTCCGTCGTAGTGTACTGAGAGGCGGTTTTCGGAATAATGGGCGCGGGTCACGTGGGGCAACTGGCGGATCTGATCCAGGTCTTCAGGGGCAAGGACATACACCTCCACGCTGATGCTCTCTCCGTGATTGATCATGGCCTTGAGCTCGTCCGTGGTGCCCGTTGCCAGTGTCTTCCCCTTGTCCATGATCACAACGCGGCTGCACAGCTGTTCGACCTCTTCCATGTAGTGCGAGGTGTACACCACAGTGGTGCCCGCCCGGTTGAGCTCCCGGACGCCTTCCAGAATGCTGTTCCGGCTCTGCGGGTCGACGCCGACTGTGGGTTCATCGAGCATGAGAAGCTGCGGCCTGTGAGCCACGCCACAGGCGATGTTCAACCGGCGCAATAGACCCCCCGAAAGCCTCTTGGGGCGGAACTTGCGAAACTCGCGGAGCCCCACAAAGTCGACGGCCTCTTCGACCAGCCTGCGGCGGGTGTCCGGCTCACGGACGTACAGGCCGCAAAAGTAGTCGATGTTCTCGTCCACACAGAGCTCATTGAACACGGCCACGTTCTGCATTACGATTCCGATTTTGCGCTTTATATCGTAAGCATCAGGCTGCATGGGCCGGCCGAACACCTCGACGGTGCCCTTATCGTATTCCAGTAGCGCCAGGATGCAGTTGATAACGGTTGTCTTGCCCGATCCGTTAGGCCCAAGGAGGCCCACTATCTCGCCCTGTTTCACCTCGAGATTGAAGTGATCCAGCGCAAGCAAGCCCCCGTACCGCTTCACCAGATTCCGCACACTGATGAGCATGACGACTCCCCCTTGCCCCGTGCTGGCTTCATTCTACAGGCCCGGGGCGTCACACTCGAAGTGCCCGCCATAAGTTCCGAGAATGACGATTGTCACCAGGGGCGGGCGTATGAGTAAAGTTAAAGCGGGCGGAGGTCGGTGGAAAGAGTCTGTGATTGATGGATGCGAGTGGGCATGGTAGCTTGTTCCTAAGAGGCGATGCGGCAGTGCGAGGGATTTTCGACAGGCTCCTATTGTTGGCTTGCTGTTCCGCCACGCTACCGGGGAAGATGGATGACGTCACGACCGTCGTGGCAATGCTGGCTTCGACGACGGTCGCCGCCATCAATGGCTACAGCAAGTCACGCCCGATCCTGACCCTGAGCGTCGTATCCTACACAACGGCGAGTATCATATGGCCGGCCTTCTGCCTGTTCTCGCCGCTGGTGCAATACGACTCCATGGCCGAGTCCCAGAAGACGGGGAAGGGCGCCTGAACGCGGTACACATGGGGCAGAGCGTGTTCGGCGACGCGATCATCAGTAGACTGCCCAGGCTGCTGAGGGACGGTGGGCGTAAAGGCTTCGCGGAGTTGGGGATCAACGAGAGAGAAGCGAGGATCATCGAGCTCGTGGCGGAAGGCCTGAGCAACAGAGAGATTGCGCAGGCCCTGTACCTCGGCGAGGGTACCGTGCGCAATTACCTCAGCGTGATCCTGGAAAAACTGGGGCTTCGAGACCGCACGCAGTTGGCCGTGTTCTACCTAAAGCGTAGTTGACGTCGGCAGCGCGGGAGGGACAACGCGACCACCGGACGATGGAGCAGGATGTTTGGATGGGAGGGACATGCGTGAGCGAACAGCAAAAACAGCAAGTCGGCTATGGTTTCGATGGTATTCAGACTCCCAGGCTCGTTCTCAGGCGCTTCATCCGGGAGGATGCCGCGCCGTTCTTCGCGTATCGGTCGGACCCCGAGGTGACCCGATACCAGAGATGGAAACCGCGGAACGTGGGGGAGATGGAGGCCTTCATCGAGGAGATGTCCCGTCTGCGTCCCAACACGCCGGGCACATGGTATCAGATCGCTGTATGCAGGCTGGACTCCAGCGAATTGATCGGAGACTGCGGGATGCGATTCCCCGCTGACGACGACGGGCAGGTGGAAATCGGTTATACTATTGCCCCCGCTCACCAGGGCTGTGGATACGCGACGGAGGCCGTCACCGCGGTACTCGACTATCTGTTCGGGACGTTGCGGAAGCACCGCGTCTACGCTTCGGTGCTCCCAAGGAACGCGCGGTCCGTCGCGCTGCTCGAACGCATCGGCATGAGGAAGGAGGCCCACTTCGTGGAGAGCGTGTTGATTGACGGCGAGTGGGTGGACGACGCCGTCTACGCGATCCTGCAAGAGGAGTGGCGCCGCGACGACTCTCGGCGGGCATGAGGATGTGAGGCGGGCCTGGGCGCGCCCAAGTGACCGACTTTATCTTGTGACAACTGTCGCGAGAAACCTGCACAACAGGTCCGCCTGTTCCGCGTCCAGTCTCAGGGCCTCTTTAAACAGAGGCCTAAGGTGTTTAGGGATGATTGGATGTTCGGTGTCGCACATCGCGAGATCCGCCAGGCTCATGCCGAGCGCATCGCATATTCGAGAAAGCGTATTGATGTTGGGACTCTTGGAGCCGGATTCAAGGTAACTCAGCGTTGACTGCGACACTCGGGCGTTCATCGCGAGCTCCTTTTGGGTCAGTCCCGCTTTCTCTCGCAACGTGCGGATTTTCGGCCCTAGGCCAGTACATCGTCCGATTCCATCCATAGTGGTGTCGAACGCCCCCCCCGGCATTCTTGGCCTGGCGCTGGATATCGTCACTATTCCAAATCATCGGAGCCATCGGCGACCTAATACTCGCGCAAGTCAGGCGACTAGGGGGTTCGCGGGCGTCTATCGCTAGTCCTCTTTCTACTTTGCGAGTTTGACGGTGGATGGGTGTTCAGTTACAATAGTTAGTGCGGTTCAGGTGAATACCCATTCCTGTTGAGGAGTGGTTCGGTTTGCCCCAACCGTCATACGGATGGCTCTGATTCCGACTACCTAAAGCCTTTGCTATGGGGTCGGAACGCTAGAGTATAGGCGGAAACACCTATGCTTCCTGTTGGGAAGGAGCCGTTATCGACGAATAGCCAGTCATCCTCGGATGATTTGGTTATGTATTATCGGTGCGGCTGGGTGTCGCGCCGGTTTCTTTTTCCAGGGTGTCGAGTTGCCCCGGTAACAAGCAGGGATCTGGAGGTTTACCCCGGTAACGAGTAGTGATTTGGAGGTTGACATCGAGGCCGTGGTCGAACGAGTCATGGACGATGTTGCCAGGCTGCACGAACTGCTGCGCGAGGGAAAGTGCTGCGCCAGCGCCATAGTGCAGACAGCCCTTGAGATCAACGGGGGCGGCAACGAACAGTTGGTCCATGCGGTGAGCGGGCTCTGCGTGGGGGTCCGGTCGGGGTTGCTCTGCGGGGCGTTGACGGGAGCAGCCTGTATGATGAGCATGCTCGATCCCAGGAACGCCAACAAGGAAATGATCCCCGAGCTTGTGGAGTGGTTTCGCTCTACGTACGGCCGGGAGCACGGTGGAATCAACTGCGCGGACATCATAGAAAACGATATGAGCGTTCGCAAGCTGCGCTGCCCGGCCGTGATTGAATCTACATATCTGCGGGCGAAGAGGATCATGACCGATTACGGGTACGATTTTGGACCGGAAGGGGACTGATCTGGGGAGTGCTGGCGTCGGTCGGGGATCCGGGTGGTTTTCATCGGAGGCATCCTGTTTTCCCTAAATAGAGAAATCGGAGGTATGTACATGAGGTTGAGGAAGATGACGCTCAACATCAATGGCGCGGATCGCATGTTCATCTGCGATCCGGAGAAGGACTCTCTGGCCGATGTGCTGCGCCGCATGGGGCTCACCGGTACCAAGATCGGTTGTGGCACCGGGGTTTGTGGAGCCTGCTCCGTGATTCTGAACGGGAAAGTGGTCCGTTCCTGTACCAGGAAGATCCGCTCGGTTGACGAGTACAGCAAGGTCATAACCATCGAAGGTATCGGCACCCCGACAAACCCCCATCCGCTGCAGGTGGCCTGGATGAATTGCGGTGCCGTTCAGTGCGGGTTTTGCTCTCCCGGATTCATAGTCTCCGCCTACGGGTTGTTGCTCGAGAACGTGAACCCGACGCGCGAGCAGGTCCGCGATTGGTTCCAGAAGCACCGCAACGTGTGCCGTTGCACGGGCTACAAGCAGATCGTGGACGCAGTCATGGCGGCCGCCAGGGTCCTGCGAAAAGAAGCTACGATCGAAGACATCTCGTACAAGCCTCCGAAGAACAAGGAGTATTACGGCACGCCCGTCGTCCGTCCCGCCGCGCTGGCGAAGGTCTGCGGATTGGCCGATTACGGCGACGACATCGAACTGAAGATGCCGGCGAACAGCCTTCACGTCGTCATGGTACAGCCCAAGATCACGCATCACGCCAAGCTCCTCAAGATCGACTTTTCCGAGGCCGAGAAGATGCCCGGCGTGATGAAGGTCATCACGCATAAGGACGTCAAGGGCACAAACCACCTCAACCTGGCTACCGCGAGCAAACGCAGCACGACGGTGAAGCCGAGCCGCGTCATACTCTGCGAGGATAAGATATACCGCTACGGCGACGTCGTGGCCCTGGTCGCCGCGGATACCAGGGATCACGCGCGGGCGGCCGCCGCGAAGGTCAGGGTGGAAATCGAGGAGTTGCCCGCGTACCTCAACTACCTGGACGCCGTCATGCCCGACGCCATCCGGGTTCACGATGACACGCCCAACATATTCTCGATACAGCCGGTGCTCAAGGGCGCCGAGAATGTCAGGGAGATAATCGACAATTCGGCCTGCTCCGTGGAGGGCAGCTTCTACTCCTCCCGCGAGCCGCACTTATCCATCGAAGGGGATACGGTACAGGCCTACTTCGACGAGGACGGCATCCTGACGATCCATTGTAAGGCGCAGGGCGTCAACGCCGCGCTCAATCACATATCGAAGGCCGTGGGCGTGCCGCGCGACAAGGTGCGCATGGTTGAGAACCCCACCGGCGGAAGCTTCGGCTGGTCCACCAACGCCGGCTCCTACGCCCTTGCGGCCGTCGCGGCTATCGCGACCGGTATGCCGGTGGCGCTGTCCATGACGTACGAGGAGCACAATCACTTCAGCGGAAAGCGTAGCGCATGTCACTTGAACGGCCGATTGGGCTGTGACGAGAACGGGAAGATCACCGCAGCGGAATTCGACGCGGGACTCGACCACGGCGCGTACCAGGAAAGCGAATGGATCGTGGACCGCCCCGCTCGTTTCTCGTTCTTCGGGTACAACATACCCAATGTCGCGGGGTTGTCCCGGATCGCCAATACCAACCATTGCTTCGGGGTCGCCTACCGCGCTTATGGCTCTCCGCAGGCGTATACCATGTCGGAGGCATTGATCGACATGCTGGCGGAAAAGGCGGGCATCGACCCGTTCGAGTTCAGATGGCGCAACATCGCGCGGCCGGGCGACACCAATATAAACAGTTATCCGTATTACGAGTATCCGATGGAAGAGATCATGACCAGGATGCGCCCGTTCTACGAAAGGGCCGTCGCCGAGGCGAAGGCGGCCGACACTCCGGCGGTGCGCCGAGGCGTCGGCCTGGCGTGGGGCGGATACAACGTCACCGAGGGCCCCACCGATGATTGCTCGGTCGCCCTGGAGCTGAATCCCGACGGCACGTTCACGAAGTACGATACGTGGCAGGATGTCGGCCAGGGCGGGGACATCGGTTCGCTGATGGTGACGCTGGAAGCGCTGAAACCCCTGGGGGTCACGCCCGAGCGGATCAGGCTCGTTCAGAACGACACCAAGTACTGTCCGGACAGCGGGATGTCCGCAAGCAGCCGCATGCACTACATGAACGGAAACGCGACCGCTCTCGCGGCCAAGAAGCTCCTGGACGCGATGAGGAAGCCGGACGGCACGTATCGCACTTACCAGGAAATGGCGGCCGAAGGTATCCCGACGAAATACGAAGCCAAGTACGAGAACACGGCCGTGAAGGGACTATGCGCGCTCGACCCCAATACCGGGGTCGGCAACCCCACGCCCGCTTACAGCTACGCCCTATTCCTGGCGGAGGTGGCGGTCGACACGGCCACCGGGAAGACCACCGTCCTCAGGTTCACGTGCGTGGACGACGTTGGGGTCGTCGGCAACATAGACGCCCTGAACGGTCAGGCGTACGGCGGAATATCGCATTCCATCGGTTTCGCCCTGAGCGAGAACTACGATGACGTGAAGAAGCACACAAACATCGCGGCCTGCGGCGTGCCGTACATCAAGGATATTCCGGACGATATCGAGATCATCCACTGCGAGAACAAGCGTCCGGACAACAAGTTCGGCTCTTCTGGGGCGTCCGAGGCGTACCAGTCGTCCGGGCACGTGGCCGTCATCAACGCCATCAATAACGCGACCGGAGTGCGCATATACGAGATTCCCGCGACCCCGGAGAAGGTGAAGGCGGGCCTCGACATCCTGGCCTCAGGCGGAAAGATCCTGCCGCCTAAGAAGTACTTCCTTGGGTCCGATCTGTGGGAAGAGCTGGAGAACATCAAGGCGAACCCCGTATAATTGGAACCGGGGAATCGATTGACAGGCGTGTAATGAGCGAGTTGCCATGTTTGAACCCGGGCTGTGGGAGAACTACGGCCCGGGTTTGACGATGGGGAGGTCCCATGGGAGAAACGAGAGAGAAAATGCGGGCGTGCCTGCAGGACGAGGAGGCCTTTTGCACCGCGGCCTGCCCGTTCCGATTGGACGTGCGCGATTTCATCGAGAAGATGAGGCGCGGCAGTTTCAACTCAGCCTTCAGGGCCTACCGCAACGCGGTGGGTTTCCCGGGCATAGTGGCGTCGTTGTGCCCGGAACCGTGCAAGGCCGTCTGCCCTCGCCGGAGCACGGACGCCCCCATTTCCCTCCGGTTGCTGGAGAGGGCCGGTATGGATCATGCCAGTAACGTCGATCCCACCGATTACAACGTGCCGCGCAAGGACAAGCGGATAGCCGTTGTCGGCGCCGGAGTAAGCGGGTTGGCCGCCGCCCTGCGTCTCGCGGCCAGGAAGTACGAAGTAACCGTGTACGAACGATCCGATCGCATCGGGGGCCATCTGTGGGGGGTCCTGCCCCCCGAGGTGTTCCTGTGCGACATCGAGCGGCAGTTCATGCACGAGAAATACGATCTTCGCCTCGACACCCACGTCGAGAGCCTGGACGGCCTTGACTTCGACGCCGTGTACGTCGCCACCGGCGCGGGCGGGACGGATTTCGGCCTACTGCGTGGAGTCGAAACGGGCGGCTCCGGAGGTCCCGTCGCCGGCGCGAAGCCCGGGGTGTTTCTGGGCGGTTCGCTGCTCGGCGTTGGAACCGTCCAGGCGATAGCGCACGGTCTCAGGGTCACGAATCACATCGAACGCTACATCAAGGTCGGCAGGACGGAGGTTCCGGCGGAGGATCGCGGGACGAGACTCGAACTCGACCCGTCCGTTTTGACTTTCCTCGAGCCGGTCGTTCCCGCGGACGGCGTGGCATATACGAGTGAGGAAGCGATTGAGGAGGCTCGGCGTTGCCTGCGCTGCGCTTGCGACGCTTGTATCCGCAATTGCGACCTGATGAGGTTCTACAAGAAGTATCCCAGGCGGATCATGGACGAAGTGGACGTAACTGTCGAACCCGCCACCCTGGACGGGTCGGGCCCCATGGCGAGGCGATTGATCTCCACCTGCAATCAATGCGGCCTTTGCGCGGAAGTATGCCCGAAAGACATAGATATGGGGGAGTTCCTGCTCGAGAGCCGTCAGGCCATGCATAAGAAGAAATCGATGCCCTGGGCATTTCACGATTTCTGGCTGCGGGACATGGCATTCGCGAACAGCGGGAGCGCGTACGTGGCCGCCTCCCCGGGAGGACGCGCGGGCGGCATGTACATGTTCTTCCCAGGCTGCCAGATCGGCGCGTCCGATCCGCGATACGTGGAGGAGTCATATCGCTTTCTGTTGCGGACGCATCCCGACACCTCGTTGATCCTGGGTTGCTGCGGCGCGCCCGCTCTGTGGGCCGGAGACGAAGGGCTTCACGGCGAGACTGTGGCGAAACTGAGGAAGGACTGGGAATCCCTCGGGCGGCCTGCGGCGGTGTTCGCCTGCCCGACTTGCAAGCAGGTGTTCCAGGACTACCTGCCCGAAATCAAATCCGTGTTTCTCTACGATCTGCTGCTTGAAATGGGGATCTCCCCGGCGGGCAAATACTCCGGGAGGATGTTCTCCGTATTCGATCCCTGTTCGAGCCGCCAAGAACCAGCCCTCCAATCGAGCGTGCGCCTCCTAGCCGCGAAGGCTGGTTGTCGCCTGGAGCCGTTGCCGAACGAGGGGCGGCTGGCCCAGTGCTGCAGTTGGGGAGGGCAGGTATCCATCGCCAACCCCTCGTATGTGAAGGACGTGGTGGACAGGCGGATTCGACAGAACGACAATCCATACATCACCTTTTGCACTAATTGCCGCGATATCTTCGCGGACGCGGGTAAGCCCGCTCTACACATTCTGGATATTCTCTTCGACCTGAACGACGACAACCGGATGCCGCCTACCGTGACGCAGCGACGGAATAACCGAGTGGAACTCAGGCGGAATCTACTGAGGGAGTTCTTCGGCAAGGAGGCGACGGTGGAGCGAATGGATAACGAGCCGACTCTCTTAATGAGTGAGGATCTGAGGAAGAAGATTAGCGCGAACCTGCTCCTGGAGTCCGACGTCCTGGCCGCTATCGAGCATTGCGAGAGCACCGGCAGGAAGGTCGAGGACCCGGCCACGGGACATTACTTCGGTTACCTGCAGATCGGGCACGTCACTCACTGGGTGGAGTACCGCCCGACGGACAAGGGGTTCGAGTTGTTCAACGCATACAGTCACCGGATGAAGATAGAGTTGGAGGAAGCGTGGAATGGAAGGGGATAGGACGCTTATCTGCCACAGGTGCAAGGTGAAACTGGTGAAGGCCCAGACTTCATTCGAGTACCTGGGCCATTCCTTCCACTCGGACATGCTCAGGTGTCCGCGGTGCGGGCAGGTGTTCATTCCCGAGGAGATCGTCAAGGGCCGCATCAATGAAGTAGAGATGATGCTCGAAGACAAGTGAGGGATACTCAGTGGGCAAGGTCATCCGCGACACTTTCAGCGTCTGCCCGATTTGCCTCGAGCGCGTTCCCGCGAGGCGCGTGAGGACCGGGGATGAAGTCCGCCTGGAGAAGACGTGCCCGGTTCACGGGGATTTCTCAGTCGTTGTGTGGCGGGGTAAGGTGGACCACGATGAGTGGCTCGGAGGCGCGCCCGCTATCGCCCCGGGGGAGAATGAGGCATGCCCAACCGCCTGCGGGCTCTGCGGCGAACACTTGCAGGATACCTGCTGTATCCTGCTGGAAGTGACCAGCCGGTGCAATCTGTCCTGCCGGTTCTGTTTCGCCGGAGGCGGTGACGCCCATGACCCGACCACCGATCCGCCCCCCGGGCGGATTCGCGAATGGTTATCCCGCGTCGTGCGGCCCGGCAAGTCTCTCGTCCATCTGAGCGGCGGCGAACCCACATTGCGGGATGATCTCCCGCAACTGGTCGCCATCTGCAAGGAACTCGGATGCAAATACGTGCAGGTCAACACGAACGGAATCCGTCTCGCGCGCGACGAAGGCTACGTGAAAGCGCTGGCGGAGGCGGGGTTGTCGTTCGTGTTCATGCAGTTCGACGGGACCGAAGATGGGATATACGAAGCCCTGCGCGGCCGGCCGCTTTTGGCGACGAAGAAGCGCGCCATATCCAACTGCGCGCTGCAGAACATAGGGATCACGCTGGTCCCCACGCTGGTTCCCGGGGTCAACACACAAAACATCGGAGACATCCTTCGCTACGCCGTCAAGAGCTCTCCGGCGGTGCGAGGAGTGCATTTTCAACCGGTCAGCTTCTTCGGGCGCATACCGGCCGCCCCACGCGATGAAGACAGGTTCACGCTGGACGAATTACTTTTGGAGATCGAAGAGCAGGCCGGCGAACTGATCGGCCTGGAGAACCTGGCTCCGTCCCAGTGCAACCATCCTTTCTGCGGTTTCCACGGGGACTTCGTCGTGATGCCCAGCCGGCTGGTCCCCTTGACAAGGCGCGGGGCGACAGCCCCAGCCGGGGGGGCGTTCGCGGGCGCGGCGTCGGGCTCGAATGGTTGCTGCTGCGGCTCTGTCCAGGCGGATAGGAACCGCGAGTTCATCGGCAGGCGGTGGACGCGTCCGCGGCCCGACGGCGCTGGACATGCCGCCTGTTGCGGAACGGGGACCGACCTGGGGGATATGGAATACTTCCTGCGACGGGTCAAGTCCCACGGATTCACAGTCACGGCCATGGCGTTTCAGGATGCCGGCAACCTGGACCTGGAGCGCCTCAGGCGCTGCAGCCTTCACGTTTGCGACGCGGGCCGGCTGATCCCCTTCTGTTCCTACTATCTATCCGCGTGGCAGCGGGCATGAATGGCGCGGGCGTTGTTTGTCGCGGCCTGATGTGCCGGCCCGGCGGATTCGCCATCACGGACAGGGCGATGAGGTTCTGCCGGTTTCCGAGAGGCGCGAGGCTGGCCGACATCGGCTGCGGTCTCGGCGCCACGGTGAGACACGTCGGGCGGACCTACGGCGTCGACATCTGTGGGGTCGATTGCGGCGGGGACATGATCGCCCGGGCGCGGACGTTGAGTGAGTTGGAGGCACCGCCGCGCGACGACGTCTTTTTCGATGCCGACGCCGCTCATCTGCCTTTCGCCGCAGAGGAAATGGACGGGCTGCTGTTCGAATGCAGCATGTCCAAGATGGACGATCCGGAGCGGGTCCTGGCGGAGTGCCGGCGAGTGTTGAAGCCCGGGGGCCGCTTGATCATTTCAGATCTGTACGCGCGCGGCAAGGAAGCGCAGTTCCTGGGCCTGCTGGGACGGGTGGAGACCAGGGAGACCATCGTGAACCGGCTCGCCTCGCGGGGGTTTTCGTCGGCGTTGTTCGAGGACTATTCGGCCTTTCTAAAGGAAATGTGGGGCCGGATGATCATGGAAAACGGGCTATGCGCCCTGTGCGAAAACCTCGGCACGAATGCGGCCGGTTTGAGGGAGACGAGGTGCGGTTATTGCCTGATTATCGCCGTGAAGGGGGCTCCTTTTCGGACGGGGGGTCCACAAGGGGTCGGCGCCCTCGCGAAGGGGGTGGCTGATTGATCTCCCCTATTGAGGCCTGGGTGGCCGAACGAACCGGCCTCAACGAGCGACTGAGCGCGGAGTCGTTGCGGGCGTGGCAGTTGGCCCGGATCAAAGAGACCATAGAATACGCGCGCGGGCGCAGCCTATTCTACGCCGGGCGCTTGGCGGGCGTGGACAGTGCGAGGATAGCCTCCATGGAGGATATGGAGGGCGTTCCGTTCACCTGGCCGCAAGACCTGGCGCGCGACCCCGAAGCGCTGGCCTGCGTGCCTGCGCGGGAGATCGGCAGGATCATCACGCTGTCCACTTCGGGCAGCCAGGGCCCGCCCAAGCGGGTTTTCTTCACCGAGAGGGACCTGGAGAGGACGGCCGATTTTTTCGCGCACGGGATGTCAACAATGATGCGGGCCGGGCAGCGCGCGCTCATCCTCATGTCGGACGACAGCCGGTACGGCATCGGCGACCTGTTGCGGAGGGGACTCGCGAGGATTGGCGCCGAGGGAGAAATCCACGGCAACGTGCGGGATGTTCCTCGGGCGATTGAAGCGGCGAGGGGATCGGACTGCCTGGTCGGCGTACCCGGGGAGGTCATCTACATGTGTCGCGCCGAACCCGGCCTGCGCCCCCGGAGCGTTCTCTTGAGCGCCGATTATGTGCCCGAGAGCGTCATAGACGCGATTCGCGACGCCTGGCATTGCGACGTGTACACTCACTGGGGAATGACTGAGACGGGATTCGGGGGCGGCGTCCAGTGCCGTGCTGGATCGGGATACCACCTTCGTGACGCGGACTTGTACGTGGAGGTCGTCGATTGGGAAACGGGAAGGCGGGTCGAGCCGGGTCAATACGGCGAGATAGTGGTCACCACGCTGGCGCGGGAGGCGATGCCGCTGATACGGTACCGCACGGGCGATACGGCGCGCATGCTCGCCGGCGGTTGCCCGTGCGGGGGCATTCTGCCCGTGATGGACAAGGTGGTGGGCAGGCGGGCGAACCTGATTCCCGTGGACGATGGTGGATCGTTGAGCATCCATCTGTTGGACGAGATATGCTTCAAGTATCCCGGTATCCGCAATTACCGCGCCGAGCTCGTTCGGATGGATGGGACGCAGGTCCTCTCCCTTACGGTCGATGCGGACGCCGGCCTGCGACACGAGGATTTTTCGGGGTATCTGGCAGGTTCCCTGGGGATCGCGGCCAAAATACAGATTGAGTACGCGCGGGTGGAGCCATTCGCGGGAAGGAGCAAGAGGCGAATCCTTCTGGCAGGGGCTCCCGGCGACGACCGGGGGGCGGGGCGGTGATGACCGGGGCGTTGACGACCGGAGCGGTCGTTGCGGCCGCCGGCATGTCCTCGAGAATGAAAGCGTTCAAACCCATGCTGCCGCTCGCTGGATCGAGTATCATCAGGACGGCACTGGCCACTCTGAAATCCGCGGGCGTCTCCACCATAGTGGTAGTGACGGGCAATAGGGCGGGGCACCTGATGGAGCATCTGGCGGACATGGATGTCGTCTTCGTCCACAATGAGGATTACGCCCGGACGGACATGTATCAATCCGCTTGCCTGGGATTGCGCCGTATTCACGGCAAGACGGACCGGGTCTTCTTCCTGCCCGCTGACGTTCCGCTATTCGCCCGCCGGAGCCTGTTGGCAATGATGGAGCACATGGACCGCATACATTGCGATATACTGGTCCCAACGCACATGGGCGTGCGCGGGCACCCCCTGTTGCTGGAAGACCGGGTGATTCCCGCGCTGCTTTCCTATAGTGGAGAGGATGGGCTGAGGGGCGCGGTTGAGGCGTATGCCGGGGTGAAGGCCGTCCTGGAGGTGCCCGATATGGGCACGACGATTGACGCGGACAGGCCGGAGGATTATGAATTACTGAGACGGTATGCGAGGGATCGCCGGGAATGACGCCGACAAGGGAACAATGCCTGAGAATGCTGGAGGAGCGCGCTGTCCCGCAGGAAATCCGGGAGCACGGCATCCTGGTCGCTCGAGTGGCGGTAGGCATTGCCGAAGCCCTGCGCGCGAGAGGGCACGATCTCGACCTCGATATTATCGAAGCGGCCGCTCTCCTGCACGATATCGCGCGTACGGAGGCCGATCACGCTCGGGCCGGCGCCAATGCCCTTGCCGCCCGGGGCTACGGGCGGCTCGCGGAGATAGTCCGGCAACACATGCGTCCGGAGACGGAGCAACAAAACAGGATCACGGAGGTTACGGTGGTGTATCTTGCGGACAAGCATGTCCTCGGGAAACATATCGTTCCGCTCGAGCGGCGTTTCGATAAACGGAGGCATGAATGCCGCCTCAACCCCGCCGCGCTTCGATCGATCGAGGAGAATTACCGGATCGCGAGAGGTATCGAGGGGATGTTCGTGAGGGCAATGGGGTGCTCCGGCGATGTCCTGGAGTGCTTGAGGATGGAAGACATTCATCCGAACGGGGGCTCGGTCAAGTGAGGGAACTTTTCCGGAGGCTTAAGCAGTGCATGTCGGATGGTGAAGACGTCGTACTGGTCACGATCATCGCACACTCGGGATCCACTCCCCGGGGAGCGGGTTCCAGAATGCTCGTCAACCGCCATGGGCGGATTCACGGGACTATCGGCGGCGGGGCGGTGGAATACCTCGCTCAGTCAATGGCGGGCGAGGCCTTGCGCGAAAAGAAGTCCTGCGTAAAGGGATTCAACCTGACCCCCAACCAGGTTGAGGACGTCGGCATGATATGCGGCGGCAAAGTGAACGTGCACTTCCAATACATCGCCGCGACTGATCCGGGGATCATGCCCTTCATCGATCGAGTCCTCAGGCTGTTCGATCGAGACGAGGACGCCTGGCTCATCACGGAGATCGGAGACGAATCCACCGCGAGGATGGCTCTCTACAGCAAGAGTGAAGGGCTATCCGGACTGGGCCTCGGCCCCGAGGATCTGGAGCGCTTGCTCGCGTGTCGCTCGAAAGGGATCGAGGCTGGCTCGAAACGGTATTATGCGGAACCCATCGTTCTGGCCGGCAGAGTGATCATATTCGGGGGCGGGCACATCGCCCAGGAGCTCGTGCCCGTCATAGCCCACGTCGGATTCCGTTGCGTGGTTATCGACGATCGGCCCGAATTCGCTTCACCGGAGTTGTTTCCAATGGCGGAGCGGGCCATTGTGGGCGATTTCTCCAGGATAGCGGACAGCGTCTCAATCACGGAGAACGACTATGTCGTGGTGGTGACTCGAGGCCACAATCATGACTACGCCGTCCAGGAGCAGGTGCTTCGCGGCCGTTTCGCATACATCGGGGTGGTTGGCAGTAGGGCGAAGATCGCGCAGACCAGCGCGAGGTTGAGGGAAGCGGGCATCCCGCAGGATGTCATCGATATCATCCATACGCCCATAGGCACCGCGATCAAAGCCGAGACCCCCGCCGAACTCGCGATCAGTATCGCGGGGGAGCTGATCATGGTGCGAGCCGAGCGCCGTGGGAGATGACCCGACATCCATCATTCATCGCACTTCGGATGGGGTGAGAGAATGAAGACAGGTGCCGTAATCGTAGCGGCCGGCGCGCCTTCGGGGAGCGCTTCCTTCGAGCCGACTCGGCCCATCGGCTCCATTTCGGCCGTGCGGCGCATCATCTCCACGCTGCAACAGGCGGGCGTCGACCCCATAGTGCTCGTCACCGGCAATAGGGCGGACGAACTCGGCAAGCACGTTTCCAAGTGGGGGGTAATCTGTCTTCGCAACGAAGACTACGAACACACTGAGATGTTCGACTCGGCGAAGATCGGGTTGGCTTATCTAGCGGGCAAGTGCGACCAGATATTGTTCACTCCCGTGGACATCCCCCTGTTCACCGTGGGAACCGTTCGCCGGCTGATCGAGTCGGGCTCGCGGCTGGCTTCGCCCACATACCACAATCGGGCCGGACATCCATTACTCCTTTCCGCCGACATGATCGAGAGGATTCTGGCCTATCGCGGCGGAGGCGGCCTGCGCGCGGCTGTCCTGGAATGCGGATTACCGGCGGCCCGGATCCCCGTCGATGACGCTGGCGTCCTCTTCGATGCGGACGCGCCCGACGATTACCGCGAACTCCTTCACCAACATAACGTCCAGATGTTCCGTCCGCTGGTTCGGGTCGAACTTGCGAGGGAAGAAGCGTTCTTCGGGCCCGGGACCGCGATGCTTCTCAGGTTGATCGAGAGCACCGGTTCCGTGCGCGTCGCCTGCCTATTGATGAACCTTTCCTACAGCAAGAGCTGGAAGATGATCAACAGGATGGAGCGGGAGATAGGGTATCCCGTGCTGATCCGTCGCCAGGGTGGGTCGAGCGGCGGCAACAGTGTGCTGACAGAACGCGGACGCGCCATGCTGGAGGCGTACGAACAGTTCGAGAAGGAAGTGGCGGATGCCGCGCAAGTCATTTTTCAGAGGAGATTCGGAGCATGAGGTAGGATTTACTTTTTTGCCGCCGAATTGTTTTAGAAAACAAGTTGCTTCGGGAAATAAATCGGAGCCAACCCTATAGACCGAGGAGAATCATTGTGAGACAGATTCCTACTCGAGACGCCGTGGGCTGCGTATTGTGCCACGACATCACTCAGATCGTCAGGGGAGTCACGAAAGGCCCCGCTTTTCGGAAGGGACACGTTGTGCGGGACGAGGACATTCCCGTGCTGCTT
>JAHDPS010000239.1 GCA_018434225.1 Bacillota bacterium | reverse complement strand
GCGGCAGACGAGGGTTCAACTCCCTCCGCCTCCACCAAATCAAATACCATCTATTGATAAAAGGAATTTTGTCAGCAGGTGGTTTTTTGTTTGTCAAAAAGTGCTTGATTTAAGCCGCTTTCGGGCTTTGTGCTTTTCGCCTTGTAGCAATAGTTGGTGTATTAGAGTTGCCGTTTTCGGAGGATACTTGACACGAACTTGTGGCTGCCAAGTGCTTATTTTTAACGATTAGACCTCTGGGGGTGTGCATCTTTTAACGATTTACCTTGTAATCGTTAAAAGATACTGTTAAGGCAAAAAAAACAGCCCGCCGATTGGCGAGCCGTAAATAGTTGAATGTTAAGCTGTGACTTCCGAGCCGTTTTTGAATCTGAATGTCATTGCAGCATCTTGGTCGACCGTCACTTGGTCGATTACAGCAAGCCACAGTTTTTCGTCAAACTCAGCTATGGCAAGCGGTCGGCTCTCAATGTCTTTGATGAAGCCTTCGATGATTTTGCCCTTACCAAGGCGTTCTCGCTTGATCGCTTCCAACTCGTCGACTTGCTTTGAAGCTTTATGGTGGCGTTCGAGATAGGCGTTGTTACGCTCCGTCCATTCCTTCTGGTCTACCGCCGATCGGGCATTTTCATAAATTGCCTTTCTGGATAGTTCGGTAACAACCTCAATCTCACGGAACAATTCGGCAAGTTCTGTATCAATTGCCGTGGTGTCACAAAGGACATTTTGAGCAAGTCGGCAGTCTTCAATCAGCTCATCGCGGTTATGCATTAGTTGATTGAATGCGGCTAAAAACCTTTCCTTGATCACTTCCTCGGTGATATGTGGCGTCTGGCATCCCTTTCCGGGGTTTCCGAGCCGTTTGTATTTATCATTACACTGCCAGACTTCTTTGCGGTAGGTCTTGTCGCCCTTATAACTGCCCCAGACCTTCTTGCCAAAGCGGCCGCCACAATCCGCGCAGATAAGTCGGGTTGCAAATATACTCGTGCTGCTCGTGGGTCTGCCGAGGTTCTTACGTCGCTCTATTTCAAGCTGAACGGCGTCGAACTCATCAGGTTCGATAATGGCGGGATGGCTGTTCTCGACGTAATACTGCTGAACCTGTCCTTCGTTCTTGACCATTTTCTTCGTGAGGAAGTCTGCACAGAAAGTCTTTTGCAGTAGGGCATGGCCTTTATATTTCTCGTTGGTCAGGATTGATTGAACCACCGCCGTTTGCCACGTTTTCTTACCTGCAGGTGACGGAATGTTATGACGTTCGAGGTGTTTGGCAATTGCCGAGAATGTCTTGCCCTCCATGTAGAGACGAAAGATGAGGCGAACAATTTTTGCTTCGGCAGGAACTATTTGCGGTAGGCCGTCCTCACCTTTCTCGTAGCCGAGGAATTGTTTGTACGGAAGGCTGACCTTGCCGTCCGCCATTCGCTTGCGCTGACCCCAAGTCACATTCTCTGAAATGGAGCGGCTTTCTTCCCGCGCCAAACTGCTCATAATTGTAATAAGTAACTCGCCTTTGGAATCCAGCGTATAGATGTTCTCTTTTTCAAACCAGACTTCCACGCCTTTTTCCTTGAGTTTGCGAACGGTTGTGAGACTATCTACTGTGTTTCTGGCAAAGCGGCTGACTGATTTTGTGACGATGAGGTCTATGTCGCCCTCCAGAGCATCAGCTACCATCTGATTGAAGCCATCGCGTTTCTTGGTGGTGACCGCAGAAATCCCTTCGTCCGTGTAGACGGTCACAAATTCCCAGTCTTCTCGGCTCTGGATGAATTTTGTGTAGTAATCAACCTGCGCTTCATAGCTTGTAAGCTGCTCGTCGCTGTCGGTGGAAACCCTTGCGTAAGCCGCCACGCGACGCTTGACAGCGTTCGACTTTGACTGCGCCGACAAAGCTGGAGCGGTGGCAGGGATAACTCGTATATTAGCCATTGTCCGTACCTCCCAGCGCCCGTTCTCTTGCGGTTTGCCGCATCTCGTCAGTCCAGCTCTCTCGTCGGGAGCGATTTTCCCATGTAGATGTTTGCTCTGTGCCGTCTTTAAAAGTAAATACCAGGACGCCGTCGTCGGGGACTGCTATCGCTGTGATCTTCCCCGATAATACATCGGGGTCGTACACAGCAAGCCCTAACACTTCGGTGCATTTCTCTTTGAGTATGTCCTCGGGTATTCGCTTGGCGGCACATTCGTGCTTTCCTCGGTAAGTGTAGGTAGCGCAAGCCCAAACCACCTTGGCATATTTTGTGCCCACGCCGCTTACCTTTTTGCGGAATTTTGCTCCACACTTTTTACAGGTGATTAGTCCCGAAAATTCGCTGAATGTCAGCTTCCGGGGATGATTTGCTATTGCTGCACGCCGAGCCATCTCAATCTGAACCGCCTCGAAGGTCTCGCGGTCGATAATAGCTTCATGTGAACCCTCGACGTAGTATTTCGGCAGCTCACCGCTGTTTGACTTCCATTGCTTTGTAAGGTGGTCAGTGATAAAGCCTTTTTGCAAGCACGTATCACCGATGAATTTCTCGTTCCCCAGAATAGAGCCTATGGTGCTTTCTGACCAGCGACCACCGCACTTGGTGGGGACTCCGAGCCGAATCAGCTTCTTCATAATCGCATTTTTACCAAGTCCCGATAAATAGTCAGCGAATATCATCCTCACAACCTCGGCTTCTTCGGGAATAATGGTTAACTTGAAGTCCTTATAGTCAAACCCATAAATGCGGATGTTGTTAGAGGGCTTGCCCTCCTTGAAATCTTTTCTGATACGCCACTTTTGGTTTTCGCTGACAGAGCGGCTTTCCTCTTGTGCGTAGCTTGCAAGGATGGTGAGCATTAACTCTCCGTCTCCTGAAAGTGAGTGCAGGTTTTGCTCCTCAAAATATACGCCGACGCCGAGATCCTTAAGTTCCCGTACAGTTTCAAGTAATGTGACTGTATTTCTCGCAAAGCGACTGATAGACTTCGTGAGGATGAGATCGATGCGTCTCGCACGGCAGTCGGCAAGCAGTCGCTGGTATTCAGGTCTTGAATCCTTCGTGCCGGTTTCCGCTTCGTCGGTATACACGCCGACATACTCCCATTCAGGTTTGTCCTGTATCAGATTGCTGTAGTAGCTGACCTGAGCGGCAAGGGAATGGAGCATTTCATCTTTACCGCAGGAAACACGAGCGTAGGCTGCGACCCGTTGTCTGGTCGGCAATGGCGCCGTTTGTTCAACTTTTGTTATCTTTCTGCCCATAATGGCCTCCTTTCGCACTACCATATATCACTCTGTTTTCCTTACATAGCAAGTCATTTTCGAGGAATATACTGCACGAGGATAAACCATACTTTTGGGCAAGTATTGCATCTATTGACTGCAGGTCATCATCAGAAATGATGCCATTTGCGTGCCAGTTTTTAAACACCGCCATAGCTGACTTGTAGCGGAGGATTGCTTCGTCTTTACTCATGGCAAGCCCTCCGTGACTGCCCAAAACAGGCGCGGGAACAGTATCGCCGACGTGCGTTACCATAGCTTTCAAACTCCGTGCCACAGATCGGGCATACGAAATGATATACGGCTCTGCGGTTCACGGCCTCAGGGTGTGCCTTCCACCAAGCCATACGGCACTTGTCCGAACAAAACCGTTTCTGCTTAGAACCCCGCATGTGCTGAAGTGGAATGCCGCAGTTGGCACAGGCATCAGTATCTACGGGTAGTTCTTGCTTTATCGCAACGCCGATGTTATTTCGGCGGCAGTAAGACTTGACGGTGTTTTCGGATATACCGAGATCGGCGGCGATAGCGGCGTAGCTGTCACCTTTGCCGCGCAAGTATTCAATTCGTTCTTTTTTAGCAGTAGTCATATGCTTTCCTCCATTCGGAGGGGAAATGAAAAGAGCCCCTCTACCGTCTACAGACAGAAGAGGGGCTCTTGCGTACCAGCATATACTGGTTATTCGGTTTTGATGAAAGCATCCGTAAATCCCGCCGCCTTGACTCTTTTTAGCATGGCATCAGCATTGGCTTTGACGGCGTAAGCACCGACTTGTACACGGTACAGCTTTTTCGGTTCAGTTGGGGTGGGAGGCTTTGACGGTTCTGTTGCCGTGAGTAGCCTTTTGACCTCTGCTCTAAATGTATCCATTGACTTGCCGTGCTTCGGAAACCAGTGACCTGGATCGGCATGGTTACTGGCGATGCCGCGTTTATGCCCCTCGTAATGACCGATAATAACGCCATCTGCCATCGGGTCGAGATTATACTCCTTGCAGAGATAGGCACACAGTTCGGTGGCTTCCTTGTAGACTGCGTTGAAATAGGCTTTGTCGGTTAGGCCATCCTCGCAGATTTCAAAACTTGTGTGACTGTCATTGACCGATCCTTTTGAGCCGGAAGCCCCATGCCAACCGCGATGATTCCACGGCAGTGTCTGATAGGTAGCAATACTGCCATCAGCCAGTTTTCCGATGAAGCCATGTACGCAGACCTGCCGACCGTCCGGTTTGTCTTGATTCCAGTGGTTGTTATATTGATTCTTGCCAAGCAATCCATCGTCCGGACCCACATAACGACGCAGATTCGGATTGTTCGCGCCGGTGGAGTGAACCATAATGCCTTTGACAGTAATAGTCCTGCCAGCCTTGTAGCAGGCGTTGTTTGTGAATATCAATTTTCGTAGATTCATTTCTGTTCATCCTTTCCATGAAGTTGTGCCAGCACATCTTTTAACTTGGCAGGCACGGGTAACCCAATAGCCGTGGCATTCTCAACGAGAGAAATTCCCTCATTAGCAATGTAGAAGAAGATAATCGCCGTCCGAAGTGGTGCTCCCGTGCCGCCGAGCAGATAGGTGTCGATGAGATGACCAATGCCGACCACAAGGAATAGCGCTACCTTCTTGGCGATACCCTGCGCTCCGATTCTGCTGGACAGTTTTTTCTCCACAATTGCCCGAAGCACGCCCGTGATGTAGTCGACGACCACGAAGGCGATAAGCGCATAAAGGAAGCCGTCCAATCCGCCCAAAAACCAGCCAAGTGTACCTCCGATGGCTGCAAATGCAACCTGAATCCAGTTCCAAATCTCTTTCATTTTCGTTTTACCTCCTGTTTTTTGCATAAAAAACGCCTGCTGAATATGCAGGCGCGAATGCCAATATGAATGATTACTCTTTAACTCTGTTTTGGGAGTGCCTCCCAAAGCCGCAAGTCTTCCTGACCGAGTGACCATAGGGCAAAACCACGCAACCGCCATCGGTATGCCGCTTCATTTGCCCAGTAGACAATCGAGTCCACGTCTTGGTAGTAGACAATTCCAAAACCATCCCCATCACCGAGGAATACCCTCGAACACCAGACGTTGATGTCACGTGGCGTAAATTTTGCCGTGTAGTCAGCGTTGCATGGAATGTATAGCATTGCTGAATGCACGAAGTCATAGTCCATAGAGATATCCTCGCTTCGGGTAGCGGATTCCTCCACATCTGAGGTAAGCGTGAATACCTCGAATTCACTGTCCCATGTCACGCTACTCCGGGCGATCCTGCCGTAGTTTTCGGTAGTACCGTTTGGCATTGTTACATCAAAGGCTTCATACGGCTCGTAAGTCCAGGCATCGCCTAAACGCAGAAGTTCACACTTGATTTCATTATCCGACTGAATGCCGCAATAACCACTTGCTGGTGATACCATGGCTGTGAAGCGGAGGGTGTTACTGTTACCGGAATAGACCCTCACACTGTTGTCGCGTTTCCTCATTTCAATGAGATACATATTGGGGTTTGTGCGGATGTCGGTGGCAGGTGTTTTAGCGTAAGCTGCACCATAACTGCCGAGCAAAATAGAGTCTTGATAGAGTTCCACTCGCTCAGTGTCGATGTTGATACAACAGAAGATGTCGCCGATAAATACCCCGGCGCGCCCGCTCCCGTTGTGAGGGAAGGCAAGCCGTGCTCGAAGGTGAACGTCGGAGAAACCGTCATATCTCCAGGCAAGTTGGCCACTACCTTCCAACTGTGAATAAACCCTGCCGGATGCATATTCATCGCTTCGCCAGACTGCCCAACTGCCTGAAAGTGTAGTCCAGTAAGTGCTTTGCAGCGTGATTGGGTCTTGGAAGTCCTCATACCACACCAGAGCCGAATCGGGTTTTCGCCGCAGAATCTCGGTGGTCAGCTTGAAGCCTTTGTCCGGCACAGCCATATTCCCGTTCACGTCCTTGAAGCTACGAGGAGAGAGTTCAAAGGTAGCCGAACCTGCCGAGGGCTGTTCAGAAAACGATGAGCAAAGACGAAAACCATATAACTGCGCGCCCACCACACCGCCATCAACGGTGATGGTATGTTCGCCTGCCGACATGCTGCGTCCTTTGGCAAGAATCGCCCAGAAGGTGCTTCTCCAATACGGCCACCATAGGCGGTTTTCGTTAAAGCCGACCGGGGAACCGTCAAGGGAGATGTTGATACCGTTCTTGTCCCAATACGGATAGCAGATACGGACTGCGACATCATAAATTCCCGATTGCGGAACGGTAAAATCGTAGGTTGCTGTACCCATTTCAGATGAGAGCGTAATCATTCCGTTGCCGATCACCACGCCCTCTGTGTAACTATCCGGCTCGCCGTCGCGGTCAATATAGATTGTGCCAAACTCTGCCTTTTGTGTTTTCCCGTAGCAAGTTAAGTATCGACGGCGGTTGTATGTTTCCCCGATTATTGGAGCTTCTCGGCTGGTTGCATCGCCACCCTCAGCATAATCGTAGACTTGAGGGAGCATATACGGTACCTGATCGTAATCGTCCCAGTAGGCAAGCCACGGTATCATCGGCTGCGGAGGAGCATTACCTGTAAAGTTATAGCCGCCCTCCGCCCATATTTTGGCGGCGTAGTAGGTAAGCGACACGCCACGATACGTCTGGCCGAGGTCGGCAGGGTTTGTATATATCTGCCACTCCCAACCGTAACCCGGTAAACCCATATAGATCTTTTGCGGATTCATTACTCTGGCGGCATAATCATAAACACCGACAAGCCAGTCCCGTGGAGAGACAGGACCCGGTGCGCTGCCTGCCCAGGCCATACCGTATGACATAATTGCTGCCGTGTCACAGTAAGCATCGAGATCGGCATAGACGCACCAATTCTCGCCGCCGACTGAGCCTTGGACGCCCGTCATACCGGGCAAACAGATATTGACCAGCTTGGCGGGATTGTACGCTTTAACGGTTTGGTAAATGTCGCTGAAGAGAATATTTGCCGCATCCTTGTTCTCATATCCACCGCCGCGTTCCAAGTCGATATCCACACCGGCACACCACGGATATTTCTGCATGATACGCACCAATTCGGAGAGAAACTTCGTCTTTGCGCCACTTTCGTTATTTCGTAGAGCAGTGAAGATAGAAGCTGCGCCGTGGTTCATTACAGTGAGAAACCACCGCACTTTAGGCCATTTATTGATGTACGGCATCATGCCGGATATCGGCGTTCCTGTTTCGGTTATCGTTCCTGTTATGGCCACCTCGAAGGTGAAGATGCCGACGGCTTCATAGCGGTCACCGTAATTGTTCAAGGCCTGGTGCATTCGGGTGTTTCCCATGAACGACCATATCATGCACTTCTTGCCCTTAAGATAATCCTTACTCATAAGCGCGGATCTCCTTCCATCATTTCTACATATTCGAGGTAGACCCTCGCTGATTTTCCGTTTTCCAGCTTCACGTGGTGCTTGCTGTCGTAAGCGGCGGTATATTGGTAAAATCCATCCTTTAGCGTGGGATTGCCATTTCGCAGACATTCCCTTACCACAGCTTTTAAGGCAAATTCATCACCCGCATTTACCGCCGATGTAAATTTGCACTTATGCGAACCCATACCTTGTGAAATTTCAATGCTTCCCGCCGCCATTGGCTGTTTAGGATAGATATATAAGTCAAGACCCGCCGAGGTTTCCCCGGTGTTGAAGAGAACGAGGGTCGCGCCGCCACGCACCACGGCATTTTGGTAGCGAGGAGCATTCCCGCTACCTTGAAGCATGGTCGAAGTGTGCGGTGTATAGCCTGTCAGTTTGTCGCCCTCCTGAAGCTGAAGGTCGGTGAAGTAAATCTCGCCCGTGCAATCGGCGATGAGGGGACGGAGGGTTACGCTTACAATTCGCTTTTCCTCTTTGAGTTTTAGTACTTCCGCAAAGCGGATGAAGTTGTTGATTATCTTTGCCACCTCCTCCGAAAACGGTGCATAGCTCAAATGCGAGTGTGTACAAATGCTGAATTTGACAACATAGCCTATTTATTTTATAATGAAAACCAATCTATATTTGGAGGCTTGAATACACCTATGAGTGGAATCTTTCGGACTCGTCAATAAGGTGCACTAAACAAACGGAAGCGTAAAATACTCTTCCTTTAGTTTTGTGCACTTTTTTTCGACCCGAATAGAATCGAAAGAGGTGTATTTTTTATGTCCAAAAATAGAAACCAAGGGCAAAATCCGCCCATTTGTGTATCCCAAAATTACCTGACCAGCTACAAAACAATAAAAAAATTGCTTCATAAAACCAGTATCACCGCAGGTGATCATGTGATTGAAATAGGCCCCGGTAAAGGCCATATTACTGGTTTACTCCTTGAAAACTGCCAGAAAGTAAGCGCTATTGAAGTTGACAAAAAGCTTTATGGAAGGCTTCTTGAAAAATTCAGTGATGCCGAAAACCTCGACCTTTATCATCAGGACTTCCTGCAATGGCGGCTTCCTGCTTCTGTGGACTATAAGGTTTTTGCAAACATTCCTTTTTTCCATACCACCAGCATATTGCGCAAGCTGACGGAAAGCAAAAACCCACCAACAGAAGCATGGTTAACGATGGAAAAGGGTGCGGCCAAGCGTTTCATGGGAACCTCGCGTGAAAGCCTGCGGTCACTCATGATAAAGCCAGTATTCGATCTTGAAATCGTCTACCATTTTCGCCGGGAGGATTTTCATCCGAAGCCCGGCGTAGACGTGGTATTGCTCCATCTGAATAAAAAGGCACAACCAGATGTATCGCCAGTCCAATGGCTTGCTTACGAGCGCTTTGTCTCAGCCGGCCTACGAAGCAATGGTGCCGAATTACGACGCATGTTTACAAAAAAGCAGTTGTCCAGAGCATTTCGAGAAGCTGGCATACATGGTTACGCCTCTGGGGAAATGCTTTATGTGCAATGGCTCTGCCTTTTCCGATGCTACTACAAGCATGTACTTCGCAAAGACTGAATCACCCATCCAGTGTCCACCTAATTTCACAGACGTGGCCGACCCAGCCTGTGGCGACGATACCTGCTTGCAACATTAGATCAGTGAAGAACACCTCTCCAGTACAGTTCTGTATAACAAGACGGATGGTGATGGAGCGCAGCCTGCCGTAGCCTTTGGGTGAAGCGTCTCGCGCCACTTGTTGAAAAGATACCATGTGAAATCACCGCCCTCTCAATACAAATCAATAAATCGTGTTTCGGTCGTCCCGTCCTCGTATTCAAATACTACCTCGATACCGACCTGTCCATTTGCACCCTTGTTCAGATTATCTGAGCCGATTTGAGCCGAAATAGTGTAGTTACGTCTTGATGCTGGATAGACTGTTTGCGCCATGCTTTTGGTCATATCCGCCACACCAACTGCCTTAAAGGAAGCTGTACCGGATACACCGTTTTCAGTATCCACTACAAAGCCGCTATTTTGCCAATAGGCGAAGCCATCATCGGCTCTGCTGTTTCGCAGATGGTTGAACGGTACCATATCCTTGATTTCCTGCCCGATGAGATTGCTTTGGTCGAACTGGTCGGCAATCGTTGCTGATGAGGAATCGCCAAGTTCTCTGAGTTTTGTGGAGAGTTCCAATACGGTTTTCCACGGCTCTTGAAGGTTATACTGGCGGCGTATAATTCGTGTTTTAATGGTCAGATTCAAATCCCTGTCGTCAACGGTTACAATATCACCCAAATTCCAGCGCTCGTGTTCATAGCCTGTCAATACGGACAAATCCATCGCCGAGAGGACATAGGAAACGCGGGGCTTTGCGTACTCAGCAAGCCGCATATTGGTAAATTCAAGCATCTGATAGGGGTTCGTAAAACTGGAGCAGTCGAGTGTCGCTACCCGCACCTCGCTTGAATAGGTTAAGTCCTCCAGATATTCCTTGCCGCCGTTAATGGCACTAAAGGTCATGCCGTCTTTACCGATGGCGTAGAGTCGCGTAACAAGGGATCGAGTATCGACTACACGCTTAATCCCCGTCAAGTTTTTGCGGTAGGCAAAGAGCGCACCGCTGTCTGTCCCGCTGAATGTCAGTAAGTCCACTCGCCTGTCCCGGCTGTGGAATACCAAATCGCCACCATGGATGTTCTGCACCATCCGCAGGATGGAGAGTGCGTTCTTTTCTTGGCATTCCCATGTTCGAAGGGTGATCACATTTACCGTGCCGACTTCCCAGCCTGTGCCCGCAAGCGCAAACGCCATCGGGGCAGCGGGCAGGTCGGCGTTGAATTCAATCGGTTGTTTTTCTGCAGAAAAAGTCAGGTCATAGAATGCCGCTTCAGCATAGACCGTTGTGAGTATGCTGTTGCCATCCGAACCTTTTTCATCCGTCATTGTCCGTATGCGGTAAACATCCTCAGCAATCTGCACCTGCTTCTCGTTGTCAAGCGTCGCCCGCTTCGGGTCACTGTAGGGCAGCTTGAATTCCAAGGTGTCCGCTCCGTTGATCTCGCCCGTAACAATGATGTCGTAAGCATTCTCCAGAACTGTTTCCCACGCTCCGTTCCCGTCCAAAACAACGGGGCGGGCAAAACCCAGTTTCTCATACGGAGATTTGGGGATATCATGAAGTGTGATATCGAGCAGCTTCGGCGTGACCGTCGTATCGCTGGTGCTGAGCGTTACCCTGTAACGGATATATGAGCGATTCGGTGAGGACAGTTCGCCGTTCGTGCCAACTGTCTGCCATGCCGACCAGTCCTGTAAATCATCTGAGGTTGATGTTTCTATCAGTGAAATGGACGTGACGCCCGCCGTGTATTCGCTTGTTGCCGATACCCGACCGCTCCCGGCAAGGTTGCATTCGGCAGCAATCGTCGTCAGTTGGCCGCTTTCGGGGTAGAGATTATCAATGCCTTTCCGTAGGGTAACAGCTCCCGGCTCAGTTAGCGCATCCACGTTACCCGAAGTATCTCCGCCATTGGCAAGCATCGCCTGACGGAAATAGTGAATCAAATCATCAATAGTTAAGTCGCTGTCTGTTTCAAAGAACCACTCGTCCAAGCCACCTGCGTAGTAATACTGGTTTGCGTGCATTCCCATGACGATATCCGCCGTACAGGATGGATTCAATGTACCAGTAAATGTCCGCAAGGGGGCTGTCCACACTACACCGTCGGCACGGTTGCACAGAACTATCTGAGATGTTTTGTCCGTCGCATTTATGATGGCAGAGAGGAAATACCAACCACCATTGACCATGTTGAATCCAGGTGTTTCGGTTTGGTCAAGGATAAGCGTGCCCGCCGAATTATAGAGCATCATTCGCGGCCGCCCTTGATAGAGGGAAATATATAAAATTGGCTGACCGGGTCCTTGCCTTGTATTGAAAAGCGGAATGAAGTTCTGCCCGACAGAATAGGTGGTCGGATTTACCCAACCGCCGACGGCAATTTTATCACCGAGATAAGAAAAGAATGTACCGTCGTTGGTGGCGACAAGGTGCGTCTTTTCTGTGGTTGGGTTGTTGATGTTTATGCGAAAATACCGCCCAAACCTGCCGTTTAGTAAAGAGGCTGTTGTGCCGCTCCAGCCGGAGACAGTAAAATGTCGTCCGTTGCCGGAGGAGTCTGTAAGGCGGGTATCGCTGTCCGGCGTGGATTCGTTGAAACGCCAGAGTGCGGATGTTTTTTCGGTTACAGGGATCTCGCCTGTAAAGTCTGTTTGAGAAGTCAATATGGATTTTACCGCCATGTCCTCACCTCCAACGGCTCTTCGCCTGTATTTGCAGTTCTGTAAAGGTCGCACCGATTGCCGTAATGGTTACGCTGTTCGCTCCTTTGCGAAGAATTGGAAAATTCAACTCTTGAAGCAGCGGCAGACCATTTCGGAGCGTTTCGCCCGTGCCGTCTACCACCTTGGCAGTAACCAAACCGCTGTCGATGACAAGGGTTTCCCCGGCAGCCAGCACACCGATAACGCGAAGTTCTTCGTCATTTGTTTTCAACGACACATAGGTTGATGCCCCTGATGGAATGATGCCTTTCAAAAGGAAGACAGGCAAAGAGTCTGTATTGCCTTTACTCCTCGTGACCGCATTCGCGCCTGCTTGGGTTAGCGTAAAACCCTCGTCCGTCAAAGCGTAAGCATGTGGGTCGGGGCAGACGAAGTTCAAGTCAAATGCACCCGCTGAGCGAATAAGCCGTTCACAGTTCACTTCCGTCTGAAGTCGCGCTGTGAAATAGCGGTCGGCTACATCGTCAAGCACAAGCTGTTTCAGCCCTTTATCCGGGTCAAGCCATTCTGCCAGACCATCCAGAACTCCAACCAATGAAGCGAGGTTGTGCTTTGGAGCGATATTACAGCGAACGGTTATGACCCGCTCTGCGCTATCACTGCCAAAGTCTGCCACGCCGGGCTTGCCGGGTATGGAAACAAAGGAGTTGCGCAAGGGTGGCGAAGCCTGCCAAGAGGTCAGCCGAGCCTTGACGTTCATGCTTTGTGATGAGATTCCGTTGAAAATAAAGCCCACGCCAACACCTCCTTATGCCGGGCTAAACCGCCCCTGCGCCCGCGAGCCGGTTTGCATCAGGTTGTACAGTTCCTGTGATATTCTGCGGATGTCGTCCTCGCTGCGGACAATCATCTGCTGTATGTTGATGAGAGAAGGCATACCTGATACCGCCAAGCCGCCATGACTTCCTGTCACATCACCCATGTTTATGCCGGGCGTATCAAAAGCGGTGGGGATAGCGTTCTGCATATCGTCGGCGACTTCATCCATCGCCCGTTCAAAGCCCACACCGATGCCCTGACCCATGTTTTCGCCAAGTCCGGCAAATAAGGTGGAGGGAGAACGGATACCGAAGAAGTTTTTAATGCCGTCGACGATCCCTCCGAAGAAGCCGGAGATTTTACCCCAAATCCAATCGGTGACGTTCGAAATACCCTGCCACAGCCCCTTGATAAGGTCGCTACCGACTTGCACGATTTTACCGATGTTACCGGTAAAGCCTTTCACGATAGCCGTAATAATCTGAGGTATCGCTTTTACGATTTCCACGATGATGGTTGGCAGGTTCTTTATCAACGCCACGAACAGCTGAATGCCCGCTCCCACAAGCTGCGGGATGCTCCCGATAATCGCCGTAATAAGCGATGAGATGATCTGTGGTATCGCCGCCACGATGGCAGTTATAATCTGCGGCAGGTTTTGAACCAACGAAATTAACAGCTGAATCCCGGCGTCAATAAGCTGGGGAATAGAGCCGAGGATCGCTGTAATTAAACCCTCGATAATTTGCGGTATAGCCGCCACAATTGCCGTGATGATTTCAGGCAAGGCGTCTACTAAGGACACCAGTAGCTGAATCCCTGCATCAATAATTTTCGGGATGGCCCCGATGATAAAATCTACAATGCCGAGGATGATAGCGGGCAGAGCAGCGATCAATTGGGGCAGTGCATCCAGGATTCCCTGTGCCAGTCCAAGAATCAGTTGAAGGGCGGCATCAAGTATCATAGGCAGGCTTTCCATCAAGCCTTGAACGATTGTGATCACAGCGTTCACCGCCGCCGGTATCAACTGTGGAAGTGCATCGGCGATGCCTGTAACGAGAGTGGTCACTAATTGAACCGCTGCATCAATAAGTAATGGAAGATTATCAATCAGCGCACCCACAATGGTCATAACAGCATCCACGGCAGCGGGGATAAGTTCGGGTAAAAGCGTTAAAATCGTTGTCAGCACCTGTGTGAAAAGGTCGACTACCGTAGCGAGCAGAGTCGGAAGCAAATCACCGATTGCCTGTAGTATCCCGTCAAGGGCAGGGGGCAGTGCTCTTACGATATTCTCAATAACTGGAACAATGTTTTTCACGACGTTCTGGAACGCTTCGACCACATTACCAATCAAAAGTCCTACATCAGCATTGGCATTACCCAAACCCGCCATCAAGTTGCCGATAGCCGATTGCATTCCCGCCATAGAGCCAGTAATTGTTTCCGTGGCTTCCAAGGCGGTCGTTCCTGTGATCCCCATTTCGGTCTGAATGACATGGATTGCTTCGGTCAAATCGGAAAATGAAGAGAGGTCGTATTTAATACCGGAGATTTTTTCGGCATCAGCCAAGAGCCTATCCATTTCAGACTTTGTGCCGCCATAGCCCAGTTTCAGGTTGTCGAGCATCGTGTAGTTCTGCTTGGCGAAACCCTGATAGGCATTTTGGATGGAT
>JAHDPS010000227.1 GCA_018434225.1 Bacillota bacterium | reverse complement strand
TTGCAGGTGGGGAATGGCCTATAGATACCAGATTGCCCAGCCAGAGGACGCTTTCCGAGGTTTTTGGCGTGAATAGGAGCACAGTTGTTGCCGCAATAGAAGAACTGACCGCCGAAGGTCTTATAAAAGGCAATACGGGAGGGGGTACAAGGGTAATAAACAATACATGGACACTGCTTTCAATGGGATGTTCACCCAACTGGAATTCCTATATTTCGACAGGAGCCCATCAACCCAATCAGGCAATAATGCAGCAGATCAATCAGGCTGAATTTGAACCCGGGATGATAAGACTTGGTTCATGTGAACCATCAAATGATTTAATCCCCAGCGGGATGATTCAGAGAATATTGAAGAAGATGTCCAGGTCCATCAAGCCGTTGGGTTATGAAGAGCCAAAGGGATCGATCCACTTGCGCAAGGAGATTTGCGCATATCTTCAGGCATTTGGCATAGAAGCGGATCCCTCTTCAGTATTGATAACCTCCGGTGCCCTGCAGGCGCTGCAGATTATCTCCCTGGGACTTTTGCATAAGAGCTCGATTGTTTATCTTGAAAAGCCGTCATACCTGTATTCGCTAAGAACCTTTCAATCTTTTGGGATGCAGCTGTCGGGTGTACCGCTCGATGAAGAAGGTATAGACATACGGGAATTGTGGGCCCGCCACAAACGCAAAAGGGGAGCGATGCTGTTTTCCATTCCCACTTTTCATAACCCGACAGGAAATGTAATGTCGCTGGAAAGACGCAAAAACCTTATAGACATGTGCGAGACCGAACGGCTGCCGATTATCGAGGATGATGTATACCGGGAGATTTGGTTTGACGAACAGCCTCCCCCTCCCCTCAAAGCATTTGATAAGAACGGACTCGTCTTGTACGTTAACGGAATATCCAAGAATCTGAGTCCGGGACTCAGGATCGGGTGGATTGTTGGACCGGAACAGGTTATCGGGAGACTAGCGGATATAAAAATGCAGAGCGATTATGGTTCGAGCTCACTCTCTCAATGTGTGGCTGCAGAGCTGTTCGCCAGTGGATTGTACCACGAGCATAATGATGCGCTGAGGGAAGTCATAAAGATGCGCAGGGATACTGCGCTTACGGTATTGAGCGATTACTTCACCGGCATCGCCACCTGGAATACCCCGGCTGGTGGCTATTTCATCTGGCTGAAGCTTAATGCCGGTATATCTATGTATGAGCTTTTCGTGAAAGCCTTGAAAAGGAAGGTGCTGATCTATCCCGGGGATCTATACGAATTCCATTCTGATAGATTCATAAGGATTTCATACTCTAATACTTCGCCGCGCGAAATCGAGTATGGAATCAAGGTACTTTCGGAATTAGTCATTGAGCAGTCCCGTTGAGGTTCATCGCAGCGATATGAGCACTCGAGCGAGTCGGAAGAGAGAGTGTGGATGATTATGGGCAAGATGTTGAAGCCCCCAGCGAAGCGCACCTCCGATAATGATAGGCCGGTCAACGCGACCATGCGCTCCAGGACCCAGCCGTGCGGGGGCGGGCGATCTTGGGCAGGTCCTCCGGCAATGGCAGCAGGAGCACGGTGCCTTCCACAACCTCATTGACGTCCATGTGAGCGTCTGTGCGTTTCTCAAATTGCACCCTCGGCAAAGCGTAGTCATGGGTGCTCCGACCAGAAAACCGCCGAAGTCACCGGCGTTGTGTGATAAGGATGCGTTGACTGGAGATGCGATCTTGTTGACCCGATATCCATTAACCCGACATCCTGCGGGAACGCAAGATAACCATCCTTCCAATAGTTTCCGGCGGAGCCTCCCTGCCGCGGCGCACCGCCATCCTATCAAAATGGCCGGCCCGAATATGGGTCGGCCGCTCCGCACGGTCGATGATGATCTACCTTGTAGCGAAAGAACACTTGACGACTGCCGCCCCTCTTGCAGCGAAGACAACGGCAACCGGGAACCGGAAGGCTTCAACACCTTTGCGAAAGACCCTTTCCGACCGGCCGTGCGTAGTGTTTGAAGAGCCGCCTGAGAACGAGCGCTGCGACAAATCCGAAACCCATCAAATCTGTCGATAGGCCCGGCTTGATCAACAAGAGCGACCCGAGAAACAGCAAACACCTGCTCGCCAAGGGCATCGCTCCCATGAACACCCCTTCAATCGAGGCGGCAAGGGCGGTCACGCCGATCATGGCGCTTATCGTGGCCCATATCACCTCCACCGGGCTCGCCAGCATCAGTAATGCGGGACCGTATGCGAACGCGAATGGGACGATGAACGCTACCGACCCCAGTTTCACGGCCTCCCAGCCCACCGCCGAAGGAGCGGCCTTTGCGATGCCGGCGCCGGCGTAGGCGGCAACAGCCACGGGGGGAGTAATGGCTGACATACAGGAAAAGTAGAACGTGAACAGGTGAGCGACCAGCGGCGGAACTCCCAGCTTGATTATGGCGGGCGCGATTGCCGACGCCGAGATGATATAGGCTGCGGTCGTGGGAAGACCCATGCCCAGTACCAGGCACACTATTGCCGCCAGCACCAGCGTCAGCCATATCTGTCCACCGGAAGCACCGATGATGAGGCCCGACAACTTGAGCCCAAGACCCGTGAGCGAGAGGGTCCCCACGACAATGCCGGCCGCGGCGCACGCGGATATAACCTCCAGAGAGGAAGATGCCCCTTGAGCGAGGGCCAGGCAGATCCTCTTCGGCGTCATGCATGTCTCTTTGCTCGGCATGCTCGCGACAATCGTCGCGATAATGGCCCCGATCGCCGCTTTCATCGGCGTCGCCTTCAATGCAATGAGCATGTACAGCAAGACTACGACAGGCAGCAACAGATACCAGCCTCGCGCCAACACCTCCCTGGCGATCGGCAGTTCGCTCTTCTTGAGTCCCTGGATATTCCGCTTCACCGCCCGCATGTCGACCATCAGGAACAGGCCGTAATAGTAGAAGGATGGCTGGTATGGCCGCCGCTAGGCAAACCCTTATGTACGGCACGCCGACGATGTCCGCAACGATGAACGCCGCTGCGCCCATGATAGGCGGCATTATCTGCCCACCCGTGGAAGCCACGGCCTCCACAGCCCCCGCAAAAACCGGCGAGTACCCGAGGCTCTTCATGAGAGGAATCGTGAATGTCCCCGTCCCCACGACATTTGCCACTGCGCTTCCGGATATCGTGCCAAAAAAGGCGCTGGACACCACGGCGATCTTAGCCGGTCCGCCCCTCAATCCGCCGGCCAAAGCGAACGAGATATCTTTGAAGAACCTGTCCGCTCCCGAGGTCTGAAGGAAGGAGGCAAACAGGATGAATAGATAGACATACGTTGCGGACACACCCAGCGATGTACCGAAGATGCCCTGCTCCGAGTAGGCATATCCGACCACGCGGAAGATGTCGTATCCGCGGTGGCCCAAGGGACCAGGAATATGCCCGCCGAGTAGAGCATACAGGATGCAGACAAGCGCAATGGTGGGTAACCCCAGACCCGTAGTCCTCCTCGCAGCCTCCAGCACCAGCACTACGAGTACTGCGCCGAAGACGATGTCCATGTTCGTGGGCAGCGTCTGTACGCGCAGCACGTAATCCTCGTATCCGATCATCGGATATATGCACGTTGCCACGGAAGCGAGCGCAAGCGCCACATCCATGAGATCAACGCGCTCGCGCTTGCTGCCCGCCGACGGCTTGAAGAACAGGAAGATCAGGAACAGCCCGAACAGCAGGTGATAGGCGTAGAGGATCCCGCTCACAATCACCTTGTACCCGAAAGCATACAGGTGAAGCAATGACATAGCGATTCCCGCCGCGCGGCAAATCTCCATCCAGGGGCTTGTGAGTACGCGCCTCGATGTTTGGTCGTTCTCCGAGCCCAGATTCATGGCGGTCTCCTCCCCGGAAGGGTCATTGTTTGGAAGGCACGAGATTCTCGGGTATCTTTATCCCCTTTTCCTTGTAGTATCTGTAGGCACCGGGGTGCAATGGGATTGTGTTATATACTACGTTTTCGGGCTTTGTGAACTCGGCTGCCTTGTGGACGGCGACGAGGTCTTTCTGTTTCTCGAATGTCGTCTTGACTATGTCGTAAACGATGTCGGCGGCGAGATTGGCGTCAACAATCCCGAGGTTCCAATCGCCAAGGGTGATAATATCCTCTTTAGCCCCTTTGTAAGCGCCTTTCGGTATGATCGTCTCCGAGTAGTAAGGGAAGTCGGCCACGACTTTTGCGGCTTCTTCCTTGGTGATGCCAATGAAGCGTACCGCATTAGTGGCCTCGAGGTCCATGAGACCGGGCCACGGGGCCAGTTGGACTACCATCGCCGCATCGAGGATACCGTCGCGAACCGCCTGGATCGTCTGGTCGTGAGGGAGATTCTGAATCTGTTTGGGTTTGATATTGAGTGCCTTGAACAGGTTCCGGCCCATCGCATCGACGCCCGCCCCAGCGGGGCCGAGTCCGACAATCTTGCCGTTCAGATCCTGGATCTTCTTTATGGGCTTGCTTTCCAGGCAATACATGGTGAGTGCGCCCGGGTACAAAGCGATCATCCCGCGCACCCGGTCATACTTCTTCCCCTTGGTCCAACCCATACCGTTATAGGCTTCGTAAGCGGCGGTAGCCTGCGAAAAACCAAAGTGGATCTTGTCCCCCTGGATCATCTGCGCGTTCGCGACTGACCCGCCGGTCACCTCCGCGGTAACATCCACGGTCTTCAGGTTTTCATTGAGCAGTTTGGCCCAGGCCCCACCCATAATGTAGTAGAGCCCCCCGGTTGTTGCTGTGCCCATCGACAGACGAACCCTCTGCGCTGGTTGCTGTGGTTGTTGCGATTGCTGAGGCCCCTGCTGTGGCTGAGATGGGGCCGCCGGCCGACTGCAACCGGTAAGCGCCCCTGCCACGACCATCGTGACTAGTGCGAAGACTGCCAATCGCTTCAGCATCTCTCATTCCCCCTGTTTTCTCAGTCGATTCCCTTCCGCGGGCGAAACCTCACCCCGATGGCCCATGCGTACGGAGATCTCCATTGCCGCTTCCATCACCACTCGGCTGAGTTCAGCAATCCTGGCGTCAGTAAACCGCGCCACCGGTCCCGCGATACTGAGCCCCGCCACTACCGCTCCTGAATCGTCGAAGACCGGAGCAGCCACTCCAGCAACACCCATGGTGAGTTCCTCAACGCTGAAGGCGAAGCCGAACGCGCGGATTTTCTGGATTTCCTCCCTCAAATGCTTGGATTCGGTGATTGTGTTCGGCGTCATGCGTTGAAGTGGACGAGATAATAGCTGCTCAGTGCGCTTATCCGGCAAAAACGCGAGAATGACTTTGGTCGCGGCGCCGCAGTGCAAAGGCACCGTCCTCCCCACCACAGAGTACAAACGTACCGCCTCATGGCCGTCAGCCTTCTCGACACATACCCCGTAGTCACCAACCGGGATGATGAGCTGTATCGTTTCGCCAGTCCTAGCCGCAAGACCCCTCATGATTTGCTGCGAAGCGGCCCTGACATCAATCTGCTCTTTCAACACGTTCGCGAGATGAAGAATCTTGAAACCTGGGCGGTAGAATCGAGTATCAGATTCCTGTCTGACATAACCTGCCTCCGCCAGTTCTCTCATGAGCCTGGAAATGGTCGCCTTAGAATACCCGAGTTCGCTATGCAATTCCGCAAGCGACCAGCAGTCCCGAACGAGGAATCTGTCCAGAAGCGAAGTTACTCTCTTTACAACTGATAGCCCATCGCCACGTTTCATCTAATCACCCAATCAATCAGGATGCATTCAGTCAAGATTTCATTAAATGAAATGGTAATACGTTTAATGCAATGCGAGAACATTAATTCTATTCAGTAAGGGCCATTCCCTTCTCGCACTCCGTTTTTACGGCCTCAACCCTCTTATGGTCGTCCGAAAACAGCCTGGGAAGGTCGCCCAATACCTGCCTCTTCCATTTGCTGAGTTGGTTTGGATGTACCCCGTCCGTTCGTCGTCTTGCTCTATCAGCTCGGCCCCGGCCAGCCTCACAGCCGACCCACGGTTGGGGAGGATCCACACGACATCGGTCCTGCGCTCGGTCTCCTTGCTCAGTCACTCCTCTGCCTCCAGTGTTCGATTTGGAAGGACATGAAAATACTCGGCGGTCGAGTATGCGGTTTTTCCGCGCACCAGGCAGCTGGTCTGCGGATTTTCGGGGGACCCGGCGCCCGAGTATCCGCATTTTTCGGGTACTCAGCGGTCGAGTGTGCGGATTTTCCGTGCACTAGGCAGTTGGTCTACGGATTTTCGGGGGACTCGGCGCCCGAGTATCCGCATTTTTCGGGTACTCAGCGGTCGAGTGTGCGGATTTTCCGTGCACTAGGCA
>JAHDPS010000040.1 GCA_018434225.1 Bacillota bacterium | reverse complement strand
CTATCACCAAAGTGCATCAACTACTTGCCGAGCTGAGGGGTTCCCTCAACTTCGAGGCCGGAGATATTGCCACCAAGTTGTATCGACTGTACGAATTCTGCGGGAAGAGGATGGCGGATGCCCAGTTTCGCGGGGATCCCGCGATGCTCGACGCCGTTAAAGACATCATCACTACGCTCCGCCAGGCGTGGGTCGAATGCTCCAAGAAGGGATTCAAAGATGCGCCGGGCGGCTCGACGGGATTCCAGGTGATGGTCGGATGACGGGCGCGAAGCGGGACGGGGAAAGCCTGGTGTCGATGTATGAGGCCATGCTGTCGTGCGCTATCGGCCAGAGGGAGGCCGCCGAGCGCGGGGATATGGAGGCGTTCGAGCGCGAGGCCGTAAAGAGGCAGGGCCTCGCCGTTCAGATAGATGAAATATCGCAGCGTGTTATCCCATACAGGGCGGGGTCGGAAGCGGCCATCGATGAGGCTCGCGGCCTCGCCCTGAAGATCGCCGGGATCGATGCCGAAAGCGGCAGGCTCATCGAAAAGGCCAGAGAGGATCTGGCGCGCGCTATGTCGCGAGTCAACAGCGAGCGGCAGTGCATCGCGGCCTACGGTTCGGTGATAGGCTTCGATGACAAGGACACCGCCTTCGTGGATCGCTTGAAGTAGATCCCCGGAGCGACACCTCGCGTCATGCTCTTACAGGATCTGACAACTCGCAGGCTTATCCCCATGTGAAAAACCCGCTTCTGACTGCTTATCAACAGACTTACCCACAATATCCACAGGGGGTGGACCCAATTTCGCACAGTTATCCACATACTCATGCGCAAATTGTCGAACCTGGCAAACCCAGTTAGACCCTCGTTTGACTTTGATTAGGGGTGTATGCTATAGTTTCTTTGAAAATCCTGGTTGAATCGGCAAGCTGTTCTAGGAGGAATGTCGAAGAATGCAGGGCAAAGTGAAATGGTTTAACGCTGACAAGGGTTACGGATTCATTCAGCGCGACGATGGCCCAGATGTATTCGTGCACTATTCTGCGATTCAACTGGAGGGTTTCAAGACCCTGTCGGAAGGACAGGCCGTCGAGTTCGAGATCGTGGAGAGCCCGAGAGGACCCCAGGCTGCGAACGTCATCCCCGTTGAATAAGAGGATCGGGTATTAGATGAAGCCCGGTAGGTTCAGGCGCCCCGGCGATGCCGGGGTTTCTTTGCGTGGAGGATTCGATTCCATCTGGGGGAATATTATACAGTAGTTGAGGGGAAAGGAGTTGGCTTCGAGTGCACATTGCCGTTCGGGGGAAGAACATGGACGTGACCCCCGCTCTGAAGGAGTACGTAGAGAAGAGGCTCGGGAAGATCGAAAAGTACTTCGACTATCCGGTGTCTCCCCAGGTTACGTTAAGTCTCGAGCGTGACAGGCACATAGTGGAGGTCACCCTGCCGGTCAACGGTATGCTCTTGAGGGGTGAGGAAGAAACCGGGGATATGTATTCCGCAGTCGACCTGGTCCTTGAGAAGATAGAGAAACAGATCGACAAATACAGGACTCGCCTTACACGGAGGAATCGTGCCCAGGCCAAGGGCGGCACTCCCGAGTACATAGACACAAGCGACGAGCCGGTGATTGTCAGGGTCAAGCGGTTCGCGCTGAAGCCCATGACAGTCGAGGAAGCGGTCCTTCAGATGAACCTGCTCGGCCACGACTTCTTTGTCTTCCGGAACGCGGAAAATGAAGAAGTTGATGTCGTCTACCGGAGGAAGGATGGCAACTACGGGTTGATCGAACCCGTGTAGCCGGTCGGAGGGACCAGGGGGGGGCCTTCAGGCCCCCTTTGCGTTAGGTGGTGCGCCCGGAGGGGGTGGTTTGCGATAGCGCGTACACTGGCTGTGGTATTCGAAGGTGGACATGCTCCCACCGCAATCGAGCGGGAGATGTCGTTCATTCGCGGAGAGGTATGCCTCGATACCCTCGAACGACTGGTGGGCGCGCCCTCGATAGACGACGTCGTGCTGGTCACGTCATCGGGGGAACTGGCGCGCCGGGCGGCTGTGCTCGGGGTGGAGTGCGAACTCGTGGCGGCCGGAGGTTTCCACCTGGGGAATTACCTGGCGGACCTCGTCAGCAGGAGATTGCCCGAGTCCGTGATATGCATGGGTGGCGCCTCGGCGCCGCTTGCGACCGCCGACGATTTTGAAGAGGTGGCGCGCGCGCTTCGTTCGGCCGATGGCGTTGTCGTGGCGAATAACATGGTATCCGCTGATATAATGGGGTTCAGACCGGCGGCGGCGATAGGGCGGATAAAACCCCCTGAGAGCGACAACTTCCTGGCGTATCTACTGCGTGAGATTGGGCTGACCCCTGTGTTGCTGCCCGAGGTTCCGGTCGTCGGCATGGATGCCGATACTCCGGCGGATTACGCGCTCCTGGCGCTGCATCCCCACGCCGGAGCGAGGACGCTGTGCGCCATCGATAAGTCGGAATGGCTGAGGATGCCGGTTCAGAAGGCGCTTGCCGCGACAATGGACAGGCACTGCCGCGTCTTTCTGTCGGGTAGGGTGGGACCGGCGGTCATGTCGTACATAAAGGAAAACCTGCAGTGGCGGCTACGGGTCGTTACCGAGGAAAGGGGCCTCAAGTCGATTGGAGCGGGCGGGGATCGCGGGAGGCGCGTCCATTCCATCACGGGTAAGCTCCTCGACCTGATGGGCGACGATGGGTTCTTCGACTACCTGGAGCAAATATGCGACCTCGCGCTCATCGACACGCGAGTGGTATTCGCTCACTGGGGGATGGAGCCGCGAGCCGGCGATCGCTTCAATTCCGACCTCGGGAGGCCCGAAGGGATTGGGAACGAGAGGATGCGATCGTTAACCGAGGCTGTGAACAGGCGACGCATTCCCATACTGTTCGGAGGCCACTCGCTCGTCAACGGCGGCCTGTGGGTGTTGGCTGAAAGGTGTGCAGGAACTCGGGGGTCGAAGTAGAATCCCTTCCTTAAGGTGCTAAGGAAAGAAATAGATGGCAGAAGACAAGGCTAAGACAATTGAATCAGCGCTACTCAGAATAAGGGACGTCCTATATGCCAGGGTGACGCTCAACCAGGAATCTCAGGTTGAGTCGTTGCATGCCCTGACCCGATCGACGCGCAGCGCGGCGAGGATCTGCAGGGACATCCAGTCGGTCCTCAACGCGCAGTTCGGGACGGAGATAGAGTCGTCCAAGATATCCGTCGCGCAGATAGCCGGCGAACTCGAGACGGCGATACCTCTCCTACGGCCGAGGCTACATTCCGTGCGGTACGGCATCGAGGGGAACGAGGGGAAGGCTCAGGTCAATCTCGAGATCGAGGGAAAAGTGGTCGAGGGCGTCGCCACCGGCGGATGCTCCAAGAGCAGCAGGCTTAGGCTGGTGGCCAATGCGACGCTGAATGCGGTGAATCTGTTCACCGGCGATTCGCTCTGTTGCGAGCTGGAGGATGTTGTTCTGCTCCCGTTGTCGACACAGGCGATCGTTGTTGTGACGGTGAGGGTTTCGGGGCGCCAGAAGAGCGAATCGTTGACCGGATCATGCATTGTGCGAAGGGATGATTTGGAGGCGATAGCGAGGGCTACACTGGATTCGTTGAATCGCAGGCTCCCATTCTACCTGAAAGCTGAAAAGCGCTGAACAAGCATTGGACCGGCGGCTGTGTGAAGCCTCAAACCGAGCGGAGGAGACTGTTCACGTAGAGCGGCGGTGAGCGGTCCCAACATCTTGGGGGACTTGACTCATGTCCAGGATATACAGGGTAGTACTCGCTCTGCTGGCTCTTGTTCTTGCCGGTGGGGCCAATTTCCAGTGGCGCTGACGATGTAAATCTTTGCCGCCGGTCCGATTCCATCGCTACAATGGAGGAACCACTGCTCATGCGCGCTCCCACGAGGGCGGCGAGGTACTACGCGTGTACCGTAACGGCTATTGGTCTGGTGATACTTGTATGGTTTCACCCGCATGTAGCCCCAGGCCAGTGGATTGCTGTCCTCTCTTTTACTGTCCTCGCCTTTCTTACAGAAGCGTTCCCCGTCAACCTGCCAAGGGAAAACGGCACAGTGTCTGTTGGTTTTGCCGTTATCAACGCCGCGTTACTACTATTCGGCCCCGAGGCGGCGCAGTGGATTGCCGCCGTCGGCACCATCAGGGCCAAGGACCTCATGGGGAAGACCCCCTTGCTCGCCGTCCTCTTCAATAGGGCCATGCTTTCTATAGCGGCATTTCTGGCGGGGAAGACTTATGTGGCCCTGGGGGGAGTTCCGGGGTCCCCCGGATCGGTCGCTATCGTGCCGCTCGTGGGCTGCGCGCTGATGTACACTATCGTCAACACGTCTCTTATCGTGGGCGTGGTGTCCATTGACGAGGGTGTGGACCCGAGGGGACTGTGGGGACTTAACTTCCGGTGGGCGATGCCGAACATGCTCGCCCTCGTCCCTATTGCGGTGGTAATCGCCCAGGCGTATGCAAGCGCCGGGGCACCTGCCGTGTTCGCGTTGCTCATACCGCTTCTTCTCGCCCGCTATTCGTTCAAACGATACTTAGACCTGAGGGACACCTACCTGGAGACAGTGAGGGCCCTGACAGCAACCCTTGATGCCAAGGACCCGTGTACGCGCGGGCATTCGGAAAGGGTGGCGAGAATCGCGGTGGCGACAGGTAGGGCCATGGGTATGAACGAAGAAGACCTCGAGCTGCTGAGGTACGTTGGGATGCTCCATGACATCGGAAAGATCGGAATAAGGGATTCGGTGCTCAAGAAGCCGGGCAAGTTCACCAGGGAGGAAGCCCTGGAAATGCGCGAGCACAGCGTGCTGGGTGCCGAGATCATCAGCCACATCAGGCTCCTCGGTCCCGGGGCGCAATGGGTCAGACACCATCACGAACGGTTCGACGGTACGGGATTTCCCGACCAGTTGCGCGGGGAGGAAATCCCGGTGGGTGACAGAATAATAGCCGCCGCGGACGCTTTCGACGCGATGACGTCGGAGAGACCGTACAAGAGGGCGTACACCCTCGAAGAGGCGAGGATCGAGATGGTGACCCATTCGAACACGCAATTCGACCCCAGAGTGGTCGAGGCACTGTTAGCCGTCATCGAGGATCTCGAACGCCGGTAGTCTGGGAGCGACGGGTTAGGGGGTATCCAAGACGAGGCCCCGGTGCTGGAAAGCGTACTCGTGGGCGCTGATGATCGCATGTGCGATCGCGGGTGGTTGGTGGGTCTACTACGGGAGGATCCCGTATTGGTCCGTTTTCCTATTCTGTCTTGTCGACCCGCTTGCGCACGTTCTTCCGCTCAGATGGTTTTCGACGACGGTGACTCTCGGCTCCGCCGTCGAACTCGCGGCGGCGTGGATGTTCGGGCCCGCCGCGGGCTTCATTGTGGCTGTCGTGGGGCGAATTCTGGCCGCGCTCATGTTGAGGCCCACGTCGAAGAATGCTCTGAGGGGCCTTAGGGAGGAATTGCCCTCCATAGCGGCATCCGCCATATCAGTGGGGATTGCCGGCGTGGTATACATCGCCTCGGCGGGGATGCGGCTATCGCATACAGGCTCTAACGGGATCCTGTTCACCGAGATGAACGGGACCGCGTGTTTCCTGTCAGCCAGCGTGCATGCCATCGTCAGCACCATCATCAAGGTCATAGGGCTTTACATCAGGTACGGAGCGGGATTCTGGCTGCTATGGTGGTCTGAGTGGGCGGAGGTCCCGTTGAGGTTCCTTCTCGATCTGGCGGCGGGCCTTATCCTGTGCTGGCTGTATATGACCATTCGTGTCGGCGTCTCCGGGATTATCGCCTACGCTCTATTCCTCGTGCTCATAACGTATTCTACCAGGCTGTTCGCTAGGATGTCCGAGGTGTACAAGAGCACGGTGGAAAGCCTGGTGCCCGCAATAGAGGCCAAGATCATCGGCGCCGCCGGCCATTCCAGGAGGGTCTCAAGCATTGCTGTGGCGATGGGCAGGAAGATGGCTTTGCCCAGGGAAGAGATACGCAGGCTATACTTCGGGGCGATGCTCCACGATGTCGGGATGGCGGCGATAGACGAGCGCATCCTCAACAAGAGGTGCGCGTTGACCGAATTGGAGTACGTGGCGGTTATGACCCACGTCATGGCCGGGGCCGACATCGTCAGCAAGAGCTCGTTCCTGAACGGCAGCGCCGACACGATTCTGCATCACCACGAGAGGTACGATGGGTCGGGCCATCCGTCCGCCCTGAAGGGCAACGATATTCCGCTGGGGGCGCGCATTGTGTGCCTGGCGGAGGCATTCGACGCAATGACCCAGTTCCGACCGTACGGGGCCAGGCTCGAGCCGTCCGCGGCGATCCAGGAGATAAGGGCGCAGGCGGGGCGGCAGTTCGACCCTCATCTGATTCCGGTGCTCGAACAGGTAGTTTCAGAACTATTGAGG
>JAHDPS010000030.1 GCA_018434225.1 Bacillota bacterium | reverse complement strand
GTGATGCTCGTCGTCCAGTACGATCGCGCTCGGGTTGGACATGGGGGCGAACACCGCCGACCTCGTGCCGACGACAAGGTCGGAACCGCCCTCCGCTATATCCTTCCAGTGCCCGTATCGTTCCCCCTGGGAAATATCGCTATGTAGCACGGTTACTCTATCCCCGAACCATTCGCCGAACCGCATCCCGGCCCGCGGGGTCAGCCCTATCTCCGGCACGAGGATTATCGCTCCCCGCCCGGCCCCCGCCATTCTGTCGACGACGGACGCGTACACGACGGCGCGCCGGTCTCTGTCGCCGCCGAACAGCAGACAGACACGGGGACCACCGGCGGACGTCAGGCTTCCCTCTCGCCCGAGCGCCTCGAGCACGGACGCGGAGGCACGCTCCGCATCCTCGCCCGGCACCGGTCGGCCCGCCTGCGCGCCCGGGGGCCGGCCAGCCGCTTCGGCGGGTCTCGTGTTGACTCGATCGATGCGTATCAATCCCGCCTTCTCGAGCCCCCTGAGGCTGGACTGCCCCGCGCCGGATCTCCTGACAGCCTCCGCGGCGGGCACGGGCTTTCCCTCACCTATGATGAGGCTGAGCAGAGCGGTCCTTCTCGGCGCGGAGACCGTCATGCGAGAGATCTCTTCCTCTGAGACCTCCCGTGCCAGCGAAACCTCCAGATACACCCTGGCCGACGCCGGCTTCCTGAACACAGTCTCCTGTGTAACGATCCCCCTGGCGGACAGCGTCTTGATGACCGAGGCGATGTCCCTGATGCCGGTCATCTCCGATATCTCCGCGGGTGTTCGCTCCCCATCCTCCGCGAGGACGTTCACCACGTCCCATTCCCTCGGGGTCAGCGCCCCCGAGAGTTCCTCCAGGTTCTCGCGCCCCGGAGCAAGCCTCACCAGGCTCCTGCCCGCCCCGCCCAGCCCGGGAGGAAGCATCGCCCTCAACGCCACCTGGATGGGGGAACAATACTCCCTGGAAACCTCGCGCGCCAGGTCCATGAGCGTCGACGGCAGGGCGGTGCAGGGGTCCACCGTACTCAGAATGCTCCTGATCTCCCTGACGCCGTCCGGCGGGGCCGCGGCGGGGCCCAGCACGAACCCCCGGACCCTGCGGTGTCCGAACGGCACGATGGCGATGCATCCCGCCCGGGCGCGATCCCGCATCCCCTCGGGCACCGAGTATGTGTAGGTACCCCACAACGCCTGCGACGGAATGTCGACCGCGATATCCACGTACCGGTGTGACTCCAAATCACAACACCTGCCTCGTCCTGCCAGGGATGTTTGACACGCGCGCCCTCTTCTCCTATGATCGGCCTGGACATCGATCAGACTCGCGATGGAGGGATGATAGAGGGATGCGACCGGGCCGCATTGTGTCGCTTCAAGTCAAGGACCTCGATCTCTCCGCCTCTCTGCTCTCCGGGCAGGCGTTTCGGTGGAACCTGGACGCCGGCTGGTATTGCGGATTCATCGGGGACGCGCCGGTCCGCCTGCGGATGCGAGGTGACGAACTAGAGGCGGAATGGTTCGGAGAGGGCGGCGACAAAGATGCTATAGAGGCCGTCCGCGCGTACCTCGACCTCGACCGCGACTATGCGGCCATCAGGGAGCAAGCCGCGCAAAGGCTCCCCGTCCTGCGCCGGGCCATGGAGTTCTCCGGCGGCCTCAGGGTCTTGAAGCAGGAGCCATGGGAGACTCTCGTCTCATTCATCATCTCCGCGTGCAACAACGTCCCCAGAATATCCCGCATCGTGCGCGGCCTGTGCGGTGACGGGCGGACGTTCCCATCCCCGGCGGATCTGGTGAAAGCTGGGGAGGGTTCTCTCAGGGGCCTCGGCCTCGGCTTTCGCGCTCCCTACGTGGTTTCCACCGCGCGGATGCTGGAATCCGGGGAACTGGACCTCGAATCCCTCAGGAACTTGCCCACCCGGGAGGCAAGGATGCGCCTCATGTCGGCCCCGGGGGTCGGAGGGAAAGTCGCCGATTGCGTGCTCCTGTATGGCCTGCAGAAATACGACGCCGTTCCCGTCGACGTGTGGATCAAGCGGATCATGGAGGGATTGCTGTTCGAAGGGCGCCGCATGAGCGCCGAGGGATTAAGGGCCTGGGCCGTGGGGAATTTCGGGCCATACCCGGGCATTATCCAGGCATGCTTGTTCCACTACGCCCGCTCCACGAGGCTCCGCGACCTTCAGACGACCTGCGCGCCCAACACCCTCTCCATCTGATTCAGGGCCCACGCGGCCGCATCGTTATCGAACGACGCCACCCCGTCCCTGTATACTTTCACGGAATAATCCCTGTTGCACAACTCCTCCACGGTATACAGCACACAGATGTTCGTGCAGACGCCCACCACCTCGATCACTGATGGGTTCAAGCGCCGGAGGATAACATCGAGTTCGGTGCCGAAAAACCCGCTGTACCGCGTCTTCTCGACGATGAACACACCGTCCCGATCCCCGCACGCATCGCGTAGCGGGGCTATGATCCCCGCTCCGGGCGTATTCCGCACGCAGTGGGATGGGAACCGGGCGAATTCGGCGTCGTCCGGGTCGTGTGAATCGCATATGAAGATCACCGAGCCGCCCTCACACAGCACCTCGCCGATCTTCTCTCGGATCACCGGGACGATTGCCGCCGCTCCGGGGCCGCAATACAGACCACCTGAAGGTCTCACGAAGTCCTCCAGCATATCCACCACGATCAGTACCCTGCGTCCCACTCTCCCACCTCCACAGGCGCTAACGCTCGGGCCGGCGTCCCAGGAGGCCGGCGATCCTGTCCAGGATGATTCCCGCCAGATCCCTCTTCGACGTCATCGGGACGTCCACAACCGTTCCCCCGGCGTCTATGATCTTCGCGGCGTTCGTGTCGCCCCCGAACCCGGCGCCTTCCTGTTTCACGTCGTTCACGACAATAAGATCCAGGTTCTTCCTGCGCATCTTCGCCCTGGCGTTCTCCACAATGTCGTCCGTTTCCGCGGCGAATCCCACCAGTATGCGCCGTCCCTTCCTCCTTCCCGCCTCGAGAAGGATGTCGGGGCTGGGAACCAGGTGCAGATCCAATGCAGTTGCGCCCTTCTTCAGTTTACTTGAGGAAACCGACTCCGGAACGTAGTCCGAAACTGCGGCCGACTTCACCAGGACGTCGCACCAGTCCAGGTCGGCGATGACGGCGTCGTACATATCCCCAGCGGTCGTCACGGGCACAAACCGCACGCCCGGCGGGGGCTCCAGCGAGACCGGACCGCTGACCAAAAGGACATCCGCCCCGCGGAGCATCGCTTCCCGTGCCACGGCGAACCCCATCTTTCCACTCGATGGGTTGGAGATGAACCTCACCGGGTCGATGAATTCCCTCGTAGGACCAGCTGTGACCATGATCTTCACGCCTAGCAGGTCTTTGGCCTCGCCCGCCGACAGGATCTCCAGGATCCTTTCCACTATAGCCTCCGGCTCGGCGAGACGGCCGGGACCTTCTTCCCCGCAGGCGAGCCGCCCCTCGGCCGGTTCGATGAACTCATAGCCGAGGGAGCGCAATTTCACCACGTTCGCGCGGACAATCGGGTTCTCGTACATCGCGGCGTTCATGGCGGGCGCGAACAGCACCCTGCACCTGGCGGCCATTATCGCGGTGGTCAGGAAGTCATCGGCGATTCCGGAGGCCACCTTACCGATCACATTGGCCGTCGCGGGGGCGACCGCGATTATCTGCGCCCACCGGGCGAACTCGACGTGTTCGATATTCCACCTCGCAGGCTCCCCGAATGCATTAACGATCACTGGGTTGCCCGACATACCCCGAAAAGTGAGCGGGCTGACGAACCGGGCCGCGTTGCTGGTCATCGCCACCTGCACGTCCGCTCCCAGCTTCTTCAGACGACTGCATATATCCACGGCCTTGTAGGCCGCGATGCCGCCCGTGACCCCGAGACCTATGCGCTTTTCCTCCGGCACACAAGCCACCCCCGATCGAACGGGGGCACAGTCCGGGTCACCTGTGCCCCTCCGCGGCCATGATAATTGGGTATCGCCGGTCAGGTCCGCTGCCGATCGTACGTGATCCGCCCCTGGGCGATCTCCTGCAGGGCCAGCGTGACCGGCTTCAGCGCGCCAGGATCCTCCACGTAAGTCTTACCGTCGGTGATCTCTCGAGCCCGCCTGGCCGCGGTCACGACCAGTGTGTACTTAGAATCCACCTTCTTCACTAGATCATCAACAGGAGGGTAAAACACCTCGCAGTTCAGCCCCCTTCGCGACCACCGTCGAGCAGCAACCCGCGGCACCTCGATACCCTGCAGCCCTCTGCAGATATTACGCTTTCTAACAGCCTCTTCGCCTTATCGATATCATCGTTCACTATCACATAATCGTAATCTTCCACATGGAGCAGTTCCGTTTCGTAGGATGAAAGGCGGCGACAGATCTGATTATGGGTTTCCGTGCCCCTATTCTCCACCCTCCTCTTCAGTTCCTCGAACGAGGGGGGAAGCACGAAAACGAACACGGCCTCGGGGTATTGCGGGCGAAGAGCGACGGCGCCCTGTACATCC
>JAHDPS010000091.1 GCA_018434225.1 Bacillota bacterium | reverse complement strand
GCCCGACAAGGCCCCTACAATGGAGCCTACAGTGGCAAGGATGCTCCTGGAGCTTAACACTGAATCCCCTCGTCAGCGGCGCGCCCGCGAAGGATCGTACCTCCTCAGCCTGAGAGAGTTGCTTACGACCGAGACCGAGCTCATCGCCATGGCCGCGCCCGCAATTATTGGATTCAGTTTGCCCAGGGCGGCGACTGGTATTCCAACGACGTTGTAGGCGAAGGCCCAGAATAGGTTCTGCCTGATCGCCCTCATGGTCGCTCTTGACAGCCTGATGGCCCGCACCACGCCCCTCAGGTCGCCGCTGATGAGCGTTATGCCCGCAGCCTCCATGGCGACGTCCATGCCCGTTCCGATCGCGATCCCGATGTCCGCCGTGGCGAGCGCCGGCGCGTCGTTGATCCCGTCTCCGACCATGGCGATCACCCCGCCACGTCGCTTCATCCGATCGATCATGTCGGCCTTCTGGGCGGGCAACACCTCGGCGAAGACGTCGTCTATGCCGGCCTGCGCGGCAATCGCCTGAGCGGTGCGGAGATTGTCCCCTGTCAGCATAGCGACCTTGATCCCCATGTCGTGCAGTTCCCGTACCGCCCCGGGGGCCTCGTCCTTGAGGGTATCCTGGAGCGATATCGCTCCGGCGGCGATACCGTCCAGAGCCAGCATTATCGCCGTCTCGCCCCGTGCCTCCATGCCCTCCACTATCCCGGCAAGGCGCGAGGTGTCGACCCCGGACTCCGACATGAACGCCATGTTCCCCGCGAGAACCACACGCAGGGTAGCCACGGCGGCACCGTCATCGGCGACAGCACCGTCATCGGCGACAGCACCGTCATCGGCGACGCCAAACGCACCCATCATCGCGCGGACGCCCCTGCCCGGAACCGTTTCGAATCCGACCGTTTCCGGGATCTCCATCCCCCGGCTCCTGGCACGCTCGACGATTGCTACGCCCAGCGGGTGTTCCGAGGCATGTTCCGCCCCGGCGGCCAGCGCCAGCACCGTCTCCTCGGAGTGTGGCTCCAGCGCGACGACGCTCGTAACGGACGGCTCGCCCCTGGTGAGCGTCCCCGTCTTGTCGAACACTACCGCCGTAATCCCCTGCGCCCTCTCGAGATACTCCCCGCCCCTGATGAGCACGCCCAATTCGGCGCCGCGGCCGGTGCCCACCATGATGGCTGTGGGCGTGGCCAGGCCGAGCGCACACGGGCAGGCGATGACGAGCACTGCGGTCGTCGACAGAAGCGCGCGGGTCAGATCTCGCGTCGCGATCATCCACGCGACAAAGGTCACCAGGGCTATGCCGAGGACCGCGGGCACGAAGTATGAAGCAACAACATCCGCCACTCGCTGGATGGGGGCCTTCGATCCCTGCGCCTCCTCGACCAGAGCGATAATCCGGGCGAGCGCGGTATCTCTGCCGACCCTCGTGGCTTCGAATGTGAACGAGCCGAACTTGTTTATGGTGCCCCCGGCGACCTCCGCGCCCGGCGCCTTCTCCACCGGGATGCTCTCACCCGTCAGCATACTCTCGTCCACCGCCGAGTGCCCCTGGAGAACCACCCCGTCGACCGGTATCCTCTCGCCGGGTCTTACGAGTACGCGGTCGCCCGGCCGTACATCTTCGACGGGGATGCGGGCTTCCTCGTCACCCCTGACAACAGTCGCGGTCCTCGGCTGCAGGCCGATGAGCTTCCTGATCGCCCCTGAAGTACGGCCCTTCGCCACCGCCTCCAGCAGCTTGCCGAGCATGACCAATGTGAGGATCGTTGCCGAAGCCTCGTAGTAGACGTCGCCGCCGGTGACAAAGGTGGTCGCCACGCTGTAGAGGTAGGCTGCGGATGTACCGATGGCCACCAACACGTCCATGTTCGCCGCACCGTGGATCAGGCTTAGCCAACCGCGCCTGTAGAACTGCCAGCCCACGATGCATTGGACGAGCGTCGCAGGCACGAATTGGACACGCGGGTTATCGAAGAAGGGTAGGACGTGCGCGCCCGTGAAGTGCCCTATCATGGGGATCAATAGTGGTATCGTGAGCGCGGCCGAGAACCCGAGGGTGATCGATTGCGTTCGGATCTCCCGCTCGCGCTCCATGCGCTCGCGGTCCGAGGGGGTCGCGCCTGGGGTGCCGGGCGCCTCAACGGCCTCCTCGACGCTGTAGCCGACCGCCCTGACCGACTCGATCAGCGGGCCCGGCTTCGTCCCCGGCCGGACCCTCACGGTGGCCCGCCCTGTGGCGAGGTTCACCGCCACGTCGTCAACGCCCCCCACTCCCCTGAGGGCCTTCTCCACATGCTTCACGCAGGAGGCGCACGTCATGCCCTTCACGGGTATCACGATGGTCTGTGCGTCGGTTGTTCGTACGCCAGTGGTTCGCACGTCGGCTGCTCGCACCTCGGTTGCCTGCGCCTCAGTCGTCGGCGCGTCGGCTGTCTGCGCGTCGGCTGTCTGCGCGTCGGCTGTCTGCGCGTCGGTCGTCGGCGCGTCGGTCGTCGGCGCGTCGGTCGTCGGCGCGTTGCGGGAATCGTCATTGCGGCTCCCAGTCGGCACGGATCATCCCCCCGGTCTCCATAGTAATGCCTCCCAGCAACGCGGGTCAAACGGCACCCGCACAAATGCAGATTCCCCGAATAGCTACCGGACACCTCGGTTCCCGCGCGGCCATCAGCGGATTTCACGGCCTCCCAGCCGACCTGTGGCTAGATTCCATGGGGGTTTACGCGCGACCGTCGGTAGATGCCACGGTCTCAGGAGCCGACCCGTCGCCATAGATCACACGGAGTGACAATAACCCCTCGCTGGAGATCACGCCCCCAAGAACTGGTAAGACGGATCTGTCGGCGGAACACACACATGCGATATCCGGCCCAGGGGTAGGCTACAACACTCATAACGGCCAAACCCGTGCGCCACAGCATGCTTCTCGACTAAACCCGTGCGCTACAGCACGCATCGAGTCGATCCGTGTGTAGGAGCAGCATATTGCCGGCCGACCTGTGCGCTACAGCATACTTCTCAGCCAGATCCGTGCGCTACAGCACGCATCGCAGCAAGACCCGTGCGCCTGCGCACGGATACCCGCCTGTCTTCTGCGAGAGATGCAGTCCGACATCAGTTCTGCCACAAAGACAGATATAGCGGGCGGCCTCTCAGCCCTACATCTCACAGCCCCACACCTCGCAGCCCCACATTAGGATGATTGGCAACCTCATTGCCCTAGAAGAGCGATCGCTTTCGGGGGTTGTTCGGATAGTCTTGACAGGATCTTCACAAGTGCCGTTTACAATCATATCGCAGGAGCACAGGCCGGAAAGGAGTGGTGTTTTTGAATAAGAAGGTGCTGGTGGGGTTGGCGCTGGCAATCCTCGTGGGTGTGGCGGGCGTCGCCGCGGCCGCTCCCAAGGGCGACCGGATAGGCGGATTCGGCGGCGGATTCGGCGGCACGTTCTTCGGCTTCGGCGGATTCGGTGCCCCCGCCAAGGGCGGGAACGGTGCGCCGGAGCAAGGAATAGCCAACATGATAAGTGAACTTAACCTCACAGACGAGCAGATCGCCCAGATCCGCAAGATCAACGCTGATGCGTTCCAGAAGATCCAGGGGATCCAGAACTCACTGTCCCAGAAAGTGTTTGAGATGAGGGACATGTGCTGGCAGAAGGAACCGGATCAGGACGCTATAGCCGCAAAGCGCGATGAGATCAAGGGGCTACGGGAACAGATAGTTGAGATCCAGCGGCAAGCGCGGGAGGATCAGAAGAACGTCCTTACCGAGGAGCAGCAGGAGGCCCTCTCACAATCGAGGGCCCAAGGCCCGGGGAAACGCGGCCGGCGCGGGGCTGGGCGTGGTCGCGCCAACCTGACCCCCGCTCCAGGCGGAGCGGGAACCACCTCTAACTAGGCGTCCTGACTGCGGTTAACGGGGAGGGAGGGGATTAGGAGGGGGTCCTCCCTCCATCCCCTCTCCATCCCCCTCCCTTCCTATTGGCGGCGGGCCACAGGGCGTGGCACGGGGTTTCGGGGGGATAGTCGTGGAAGATGATCCTATACTTGTGGTCGACGACGAGCCGAAAATAAGAGAGATCTGCAGGGTGTACCTCGAGCGGGAGGGATTTCCCGTGATCGAGGCCGCGGACGGCGAAGAGGCTGTCGTCAAGGCGGGGGACTACCACCCTCAACTGATAGTGCTGGATCTGATGCTGCCCGGCATCGACGGGTGGGAGGTTTGCCGCCGCGTGCGTCAGACGTCCGAGACCCCCATCATAATGCTCACCGCGAGGGTGACCGAAGTGGATCGCATAGTGGGGCTCGAATTGGGAGCCGACGACTATGTGCCGAAGCCGTTCAGCCCTCGCGAACTGGTGGCGCGAGTGAAAGCGGTTCTAAGGAGAACGAGGACGCCCCGGATACCGGACGCGCATGCAGAGCGCGCTGGGCTCCTCACATACGGAGATCTCGCGGTTGACCGCGATGCCCGCCGGGTTATGGTGGGGTCGACGGAAATCCAGCTGACGCCGAAGGAGTTCGACCTCCTGTGGTTCATGGCCAGATCGCCCGGGAAGGCGTTTCCCCGGGAGAAACTGCTTGAATGCGTGTGGAAGTACGAATACCTGGGCGACGCGAGGACGGTGGACAGTCACATCAAGAGCCTCAGGGATAAACTCGGGCCGGTCGGAAAGCAGCACATCAGGACGGTCTGGGGGATCGGATACAGGTTTGTGGTGGAAAACCATGAGAATATCTAGCGCGATGGCGCGACGGATCAAATCCACCCTGTTCGGCAAGCTTCTCGTTTCCTACCTTCTCGTCATAGTTGTTACGCTGTTCTCAGTGTCCGCGCTCCTTTCGCACCTGTTCTCGGAATACTATTTCTCGAGCAAGGAGGCAGAACTCGTCCGAAAAGGCCAGGAAATCGCCAGCCTCATGGCGACCCTGAGCGAATCGGGTCTCCGCGTTCCGGACGACATCTGGCTGACCGCGATGGACCGTTTCCTGGGGGCAAGGCTCTACATCGTGGACACCCGCGGACTGGTACTGGCCACGACAACCAACCTGGTCCCCAGGGGTTCGCGGCTGTCCGCGAGCGAGGTCAGCATACCCTCGGATAGAATCGCCACGAAGCACCGAGGCTTCAGTCCTCGTTTTCGGGAACCCGTCCTGTCGGCGGTTGTGCCCGTAGTGCTCAAGGGCGAAATCGCCGGGGGCCTGGTGCTGAACGCCCCCGTCACGGGTCTCACCGCCACTATCACTTCGGTGCGCACCATGACCGCCTACTCCGCCTGCGGGGCGATCGTGCTCGCGGTGATACTCGGCCTCTTCCTATCGGGCTCCATTTCCCGTCCGTTGGGCGAAATGAGTCGCGTGACGCTGGAGATGGCGCGGGGCAATTTCAAACAACGGGTCGACGTGACCACAAGGGACGAGATCGGGCAGTTGGCCTCCAATTTCAATCTACTGGCTGCCGCCCTCGACAAGACAGTGGGGGATCTCGCAGCGGAGAAATCCAGGATCGAAAGCATACTGTCGGATATGGCGGAGGGCGTGGTGGCCACTGATGCCTCCGGGAAGGTAATCCTGATAAACGAGAGGGCTAAGCGGGTGATCGGTTTATCGGAGGACGCCGAAGGCCGTCCCTTGAATGAAATCCCGGGCGGGGAGCCACTGGCCGAGCTGGCGGGCGGTGTACTGGGGTCGAGCGAGCCCGACGTCATGGAGCTCGCGCCCGGCGGCAGGTGCATCATCGCCCGAGCCGCGCCAATCGCCGGCTGTGACGGAGCGACCGAGGGCGCGGTGATAGTGCTGCAGGATGTCACTGAGCTAGCGCGGCTCGAGCGCCTCCGCCGCCAGCTTCTGGCGGACGCGTCGCACGAACTCAGGACCCCGCTAAGTTCCATCCAGGGGCTGGCGGAGACCCTGAGAGACAGGCTGGTAAAGGACGAGGCCTCGCGCGCCCGATACGTGGAGTCGATTCACGAAGAGGCAATGCGCCTGAACCGGCTCGTCAGGGATCTCCTCGACGCGTCGTGGCTGCAATCGGATGGAACCGGATGGAAGGTGGCCCCGGTCAGCATTGGCGCCGTCATAGCCGGAGTCGTCGAGCGATTCGGCCGGACCGCGGCTGAGCGCTACATCGAGGTGGAAACCAGGGTCGCCGAAAACCTGCCGGATGTCGCGGCGAACGGGGACCGTCTGGAGCAGGTCATCTCGAACCTCGTCGATAACGCGGTCAAGTTCACGCAGCCGGGCGGCAAGATTGAGATCGACGCCGTCGTCGAAGGGGATTCCGTCAGGACGAGCGTTTCCGACAACGGCCCGGGCATTCCCGCCGATGATGTACCTCATATCTGGGAGCGATTCTACCGTGTCGATAAGTCGCGGGCGCGCGCCACTGGTGGAAACGGGCTGGGCCTGGCCATTGTCAAGAGGATAGTCGAGACCCACGGCGGCGAGGTATCGGTCCATAGCGAGGTGGGCCGGGGATCGGTGTTTTCGTTCACCCTGCCCGTGTATAACGTGCCCGTACATAACGTGCCCACGCATAAGTGCTGATTGTCCAGGCGAAGGAGTGTGGTCCATGTCTCGCAGACGCATCATAACGACAGCGGTTGTGCTTGTATCCGCGATCCTGCTCGCTTCCGCGGTGTGGTTTCTCCGCGGGCAAAACAGCGCGACGAAGGCCAAATCGTCCCCATACGCAACCGCCGTCGTGAGCCGCGCCCCGCTCGTGGTCTCAGTCGGGGGAACGGGGTCCGTCACGCTGGCGGACAGGCGGGAAGTGCGCGCCGAGGTGACCGGCATCATCAGGGAGATACTGGTCGACGCGGGGCAGTCCGTGAAGAGCGGGGATGTCATAATGAGGCTCCAGAACGACGAGCTGCTGGCGCAGGCCAATCAGGCGCGGATAAGCTACGAATTGGCCCTCAACAAACTGGCCGACATGGTGGGCACATCGCCGGACAAGGCCATGAGCATCGACGTATCAAAAGGCCTCACGGTAACGGCTAAATCACCCGGGAGGCTCACGTCACTCAGGGTGTCGCAGGGCGATCAGATCGGCTCGGGCTCCGTGATCGGTTCGCTGGCCCAGGACACCAACATGTACTTCGTGACGGCGCTGACTGAGGGCTACGCCTCGCAGATCAAAACGGGTGATCCCGTTTCAATACGAATAGAAGGCTTCGATGGCGAAATGCAGGGACGGGTGTCCTCGATCTCGCAGTCCTCAAGGGCGGCCGGATCGTCCGTCTTTGTCGACGTCACCGTCGAGATAGCCAACCCGGGGCTACTCCGGGCCGGTTCGGAGGGCACCGCAACCTTCCGTACAGGAGAGGGCAACGCGTTTCTCGGAGACGGGAAAGTCGAACTCCCGTCGTCGGAATCGATCAAGGCGCCCGTGTCCGGGACAGTATCGAAGATCCTGGCGCGCGAGGGCTCCATGCTCAAGCTCGGCGATCCTATTCTGATAATCACCGATTCATCGCTGAGCGCAAACATCAAGTCGGAGAGGCTGAGGGTCGAGCAGTCCCGGCTGGACCTGAAACGACGGCAGGACGATGTGGACGCTCTGACGGTGAAGGCCCCTGCGGACGGAGTCGTGGTCTCCGTACCCGTGGACCTGGGGAACAACATAACCGAGAAGCCGGTAGTAGCCATAATCGCTGACACGGGGCGCGCACATGCCGTCATCCAGGTGGATGAGCTGGACGTCGGGAAATTGAAGGTTGACATGCCCGCTATGATAACGGTGGACGCCCTGGCCGGTAAGGCCTTCAACGGCCGGGTGAGGACTATTGCCGCCGAGGGTATTCAGCAGAGTGGGGTCGCCAGGTTCGACGTCACAGTCGACATCGACTCCCCCGAGGAATTGAGGACCGGCATGACGGCAAACGTCGAGATAACAGTCGCCTCCAAACAGGACGCGCTTGTCGTGCCAGCGGAAGCGGTCACCGGCGCGCGCGGGCAGGAGACTGTTCGCGTCGTTGATGCCGAAGGTAGGGTCTCGCCTCGCCGGGTGAAAGTCGGACTATCCAATTCAAGATTCGTCGAGATAACGGATGGCCTGGAAGTAGGACAACGTATAGCGATAACGACGGCCGATGGAGCGAACTCGCGATCCGGTCAGGCGCGCATGTTGTTCATGGGGACGGGCGGGCCCCCGGGCGGGGGCCAGGGCGGCCAGAGCAATCCGGGCACCAGGACGAGGCAGGGCACTTCGAATACTCGAAGCGGCCAGGGCGGAGGCCGGCAGTGATTAGACTCGACAGTATCACCAAGACGTACAGGACCGGCAGGCTCGAAGTACACGCGCTCCTGCCCATCGACCTGGTCATAGAGCGGGGCGAGATGGTGGCGATCATGGGCCCGTCGGGTTCGGGGAAATCGACCCTGATGAACATCCTGGGCTGCCTGGACAGACCGACGTCGGGATCCTACCGTCTGGATGACAGGGAGGTCGAGCGCCTCAGCCCCAACGATCTTGCGGAGGTGCGCAACAGGAAGATCGGGTTCATATTCCAGAGTTACAACCTTCTCCCTCGCCTCACGGCGCTGGAGAACACCGAGTTGCCGTTGATCTACAGGGGGATGCCTGGAAGAGAGAGAAGAGCGGCCGCCATGTCATCGCTGGACATCGTCGGCCTCGCCGACCGGGTGACCCATCTCCCGTCGGAGCTGTCGGGGGGCCAACAACAGCGAGTGGCGATCGCGAGAGCCCTCGCGGCGAAACCCGCGCTGCTCCTCGCCGACGAGCCCACGGGGAACCTGGATAGCAGGTCAGGGGAAGAGATCATGGGGATATTCCGGAGCCTCAACGGCCGGGGATTGACGGTCGTGCTGGTTACCCACGACGAGGGCGTGGCGGGACAATGCAAGCGCATCGTACGCATCAGGGACGGCGCAGTCGTAAGCGACGAGCGCGCCGATAGGACGGGGGCGGCCGGCGCGAGCGGCCGCGCGAACCGGGAGGGGGAATCCGCGCGATGAACCCGTGGGAGGGCGTCCGCCTGGCATGGAAGGCGGTATCCGGCAACAAGGTGCGCTCCGCCCTGACGATGCTGGGGATAATCATCGGCGTAGGCGCCGTGATCGTACTGGTGTCCGTCGGACAGGGCGCGACCGCGCAGATAACCTCACAAATCCAGAGCCTCGGCTCGAACCTCATCACGGTATCCGCCGGCAGGGGAGCCGGCGGGCGCCTATACGCGTCGGATGCGGTGGAACTCATGGAGCGGGTGCCCTCCATCGAGAGGGCAGTGCCATCCATCACCCAGACGTGCAAGATAAAGTGGCGGAACGACTCCGAGGATTCATCATTCGAGGGGACCACCGCCGGATTCCTCGAGGTGCGGGGCAGGGAGCTCTCATCCGGGAGATTCCTTAGCGACGAGGACGACAAAGGGAGGCAGAAAGTGGCCGTCCTGGGGCAGACGATTGTCGCGGAGCTGTTCCAGGGCCGAGACCCGCTCGGAGAAACAGTCAGCATTTCGGGATATCCGTTCACCGTCATCGGCACGCTGGCACCCAAGGGCTCCTCCATGGGGCGGGATCAGGACGATATCGTGGTAATTCCGGTCAGCGTGGCCGAACGCATCGTGGGCCGCAGGGAAATCAACGTATTGTACGTGCAGGCGAAATCGGCGGAGGATTCGGCGGTCGCCGCCGAGCACATCACGGCCATCTACCTGAGGAAGTTCGGCCGCGAGGACGCCATTAGGGCATCTAGCCAGGATGAACTGCTCTCCACCATCAAATCGATGACGCGGACGTCAACCATGATGTTGGGGGCGATCGCCGGCATTTCACTCGTCGTCGGCGGCATAGGGATCATGAATATCATGCTGGTATCCGTATCCGAGCGCACGCGCGAGATCGGAATTAGAAAGGCCGTCGGGGCGAAGAACAGGGACGTCCTGTTCCAGTTCCTCGTGGAGTCGATGGTCTTGAGCCTCACCGGCGGTGTAGTGGGCATACTGCTGGGATTCGGCGGATCCCGCGCAGTATCGAAGCTGGCTGCATGGCCCTCGGTGGTCTCGGGTTCAGCCGTGGTGGTGGCGTTCCTATTCGCGGCCGCGACAGGCCTTTTCTTCGGGGTGTGGCCGGCGGCGAAGGCGGCATCCCTGGATCCGATAGAGGCGTTGCGCAGGGATTAGCCTGCGGCGCCACACACCGTTTCCGAAAGCGCGTGGCGAGAGAGGCCTAAGCCCCTCGGCGGACGAGAAGCACGGCCAGGGCAAGCGACGCCGCCTTGTTCTCCGCCGTGTCCGCCCTGGAGTTCAGGATGACCGGCTTCCGCGCTCCGACGACGATGCCGGCCATGATCGCCGCGCCGAAGTATAGCATCCCCTTCGCCATAAGGTTGCCGCACTCCAGGTTGGGTACCACCAGGACATCCGCGTGCCCGGCGACCGGACCCCTGACGCCCTTCTGTTCGCATGCCACGGGGCTGACGGCGGTGTCCAGGGCCAGCGGGCCGTCGATGAGAGCCCCTTTTATCTGGCCCCTGTCGGCCATCTTGGCTATAGCCGCCGCGTCCGTCGTTATCTGCATATCGGGGTTCACAGTCTCGACGGCCGCCAGGCAGGCGACGCGTGGTTCGCGGTAGCCCAGGCCGTTGACCATCTCGATGGCGTTCTGTACTATGTCGATCTTCGTCTTGAGGTCGGGCGCTACGTTGATTCCGCCATCGGTGACGAACAGCACCCTGTCGAAACCCGGCATATCGAATCCACCCACGTGGCTCAGCGTGCGCCCCGTTCTCAGGCCGGTCTCGGCGTTCAGGACGGCCCTCATGAAATCGGACGTCTTTACCTGCCCCTTCATGAGAATATCGGCCTTTCCCGACGAGACCAGCGACGTCGCCATCCCGGCCGACGCCGGCCCGGAAGGTGCGTCGATCACGTCCATCCCGTCCAGGCAATAACCCCCCTGCGTCGCCAACCTCCGGATCTTCTCACCAGTGCCGAAAAGGGACAACTTGACGCCGAACTCGTTAGCGCAGATCGTCGCAGACAGCAGAGTGTCGTCATCGTCCGCCCCCGCAACCGCTATCCTCACGGGTTCAGCCGATATAAGAGCGCGGGCCTTCTGAGCGTAGGGCTCAAATCTCCCCAGATTAAGGGCCATGGTTTTCCCTCCCCGCATTGTGCGATCAGACGGTGTCACGTGTGGGGTATTCCCTGGGATATACTTCATATCCTCCACGGCGTCGTCCAGCCGACGAGGGCCGCGTGGCCACTGCTGATCAGTGGGTGGGTCCGACGAGGGTAAGCACGGATATGAAATGGGCACAGCTCCCGGCCAAGACAAACAGGTGCCATATCTCGTGAAAACCGAACCTGCCCGGCCACGGATTCGGCCACCTGGTGGCGTAGAGGACGGCTCCCGCGGTGTAAAGCAGTCCTCCGGCGATGAGCCAGGCCATGCCCTCCAGAGACACCGCGTGAGTCAGCGGGCCAACGGCAATGAGCACGCACCATCCCATGAGCAGATATGTGGCGGTGGATATCCAGCGGGGCGCTCCAATCCAGAACAACTTGGCAACGATGCCCGCGGCCGCGCAGCCCCAGACCGACCAGAAGAGAGACCATCCCCACACCCCTCGAAGCGGCAGGAGGCAGAACGGAGTGTACGTACCCGCTATAAGAAGGAAGATCGTCATGTGGTCCACCTTGCGAAGGGCGATAGTCGCCCTCGCGGACAGGCTCAAGGCGTGATAGATCGTGCTTGCGGTGTAAAGCAGGATGAGACTGACCCCAAATACGGTGAAGGAGACCACGTGCCACGCCGTCCCATATACTACACCCATGTATATCAGGACAACCAGGCCTCCTACGGAAAGGATGGCGCCGGCCAGGTGCGTCAGGGCACTGGCGGGGTCTTTCAACCGGGGAGTCTTCACGGAAACCCACCTCACCCTCATCAGGGACCCAATTCCGGGTCTCATATTAATCACTCGCCAATTACGGCGCGCAGTATTGCATCCCTCGCCTCGCCAACAGTGAGCGGCACCCCTATTCCCACACCGGCCTTCTCCATCTCGCGGGCGAGCTCCACTAGGACCGGCGGGCGCAGATTAGCCTCGCGGAGCACGTCGGAGCTGGATAGCGCCTCCCTGGGGCCGGCGCGCAATACGATTCCGCCCATTGAAAGCACGTAGACAGTGTCCGCCATTAGAGGGACAATATCGACGTCGTGCGTGGTCATGATCAGGGCAGTGCCGAATTCACGGTTGAACCTGTTGATGAGGTCCATGATCTCAGATTGAGACCGGGCATCGAGGCCATCGAACGGCTCGTCGAGGATGAGCACCTCCGGCCTCGAAACCATCGCGCCGGCAAGAGCAACCTTTTTCTTTTCCCCTCCGCTCAGGTAGTGGGGGACTTTCTTTCCAATCGAACTGATTCCCACCTCGCGCATTATGGACTCCACCATTTCCTCCAGCCTGGAGCCGTTGACCCCCGAGTTACGGGGGCCGAACGCCACATCATCCCATACCGTCGGGCCGACGATCTGCTCCCCGGCGTTCTGCAGCACCACTCCCACCCTGCTCCTTATCTTGCCGAACTCCCGCGACGGATCGACCCCGAGAACCCTCACCTCGCCCTTCACCGGCCTGAGAAGCCCCGTAAGGTGCATGAGAAGGGTGGTTTTCCCCGAGCCGTTCGCCCCCAGGATCACAACCTTTTCCGCCCTGCGCGCGGAAAAATCCAGACCACACAGGCTGACCTCCGTCCGGTCCGGGTACATGTGCTTGAGACACCGCACTGAAACGATCTCTTCCATCATGACGCCGCACCCCGCATCGTTTCGCGCTCGGCCGGGCTAAAGCATCGTCCCGGCCAATAAGATAAGGACCCCGGCGCACACCGGGTATGCGTCGCGCGAACTCAATCGCGGCATATCTCCGTAAGGCGCTATGCCCGGGCCATATCCCCTGATCACCAGAACCCCGTATACGCGCTCTCCGATATCTATGGAATGCACAAGAGACGTGCCGATGGCCGCGCCCACCGCCGGGACGCTTCCCGACCCCCTCAGTCGCAATACCCTCGCGACGGCCGCCATCTGGTCTGCGAGCAAGAAGAAGGAGCGATACGTCATGTACACCGAATCCGCGAGTGCCCCGGGCATTATCCTGGCGAAGATCGCGTGCATCGACGAGAAAGTCGTGGTGCCCAGCAGCAGTATCAGAGCGCCTGCCGCCGCCACGGAGCGGAACGCCCCGAGAAGATGGCCGGTCCCCGAGAAAATCCACCCGAACACGGCGGGATACACCAGGAAATGAGCCGCCCTACGGACCGGAATACCGGCCTGGACAGTCAAAGCGAGTACGACGGCGAGCACCGCGGCGGCCGCCCGCAGGTCGCGCGAGATCACGGCCCCCGTGACGGCCATGGCCGCGAACAGCATCTTGACGCCGGGGGATGCCAGGTGCATGGGCGTCCTCCCGTTAGTGGCCAAATAATCCAGGTATACGATATCCATCCGTTCCTACATCACGCCTCCAAACGCTGCCTCAGTAGGTCGGGCCTGACGCGCTCCAGGAATGACACTATGGCCGTCACTACCAGGGATTCCAGCACCGCGCCTCCCAGCCCGATGGGGCCGGCCAGTCCGGCGAACCGCGGTATCTCGACAGTCCCCGCAACTGAGACCACGCCTGCTACCAGGGCGAGCGACATAAGCACAGCCACTATCGTTGACAGCGCGGCGGATGCCCGGGCACCGTACCTCCCGTACAGGCGGGAAAACAATACCCCGGCCACGACCGCTTGCGCCCCTAGAATGATCGTGTTCAGGCCCACGACAGTGATCCCGCCGTGGCCGACGAAGGCGAGAATGAGATTGACGGAGAAAACGCAGATAAAGGCCATGGCCGGCCCGAGCATCATTCCAGCCAGGGCGGCGAGGTTCAGGTGAACGGGAACGGGCCCGAGCGGGATAGACATCGCCACCAGCATAAACGCCCCCATGATGCCGGTCAGCGCGGCGCTTCTTCTCGAGTCTCGTCCGCGGAGGCTCCAGACGCACGCGCCCAGAGCGACGACCATCAGTATGTAACTGGCGACCGCGACGCGACCGGGCATCGCCGCGTCGGGTATGTGAAGATGAGTCATCCAGCGCTCCCTCCCCCACAGTCCTCGCAATACCCGAATGCCTCGAACTGGTGGCGGATCAGGTTGAACCCGACCGCTTTCAGTAATCGCTCCTCGAGGTGCACGGGGCACTCGCTTATCTCGAGCACCCTCCCGCACTTGAGGCACACCAGGTGATGGTGGTGTCCGCGGTTCGACTCAAAACGGGATCGGTCGTCGCCGAAATTCACCTTGCCTATGAGACCCTCCTGGGTCATCAAGCCGAGATTGCGGTAAACGGTGGTCAAATTGGTGCCCGGGCACTTCCTCCTCACGCGCTGATAAACCTGATCGGCTGTGAGATGACCGGGCGTCCCCGACAACACTTCCAGTATGGCAGCCCTTTGCCTGGTCATTCTGTATCCCATGTCGCTGAATTCCCGCTTGACGCGATGGCCGCTCAATTTGATGGTTCCCTCCGCAAGCGTAAGTGGTAAGTGCAAGTCATTTGCAATAACATTCTATATCCGTCGTAGCCGAACGGCAAGCGGATAGCGTAGCCCATCAAACCTGCGCGATACAGTCGAGCGAACCACGACTATAGTCGCGGCGGCGTCAATTCCATTCCTCGCCGCACGTCAATCAGCGAACTCGCCGACCTGCGCAGGGCCTCCTTCTCGGTGGCCACAAGGGGTAATTCCAGGACGCGGGCTCCCGATCGGCCCACAACGGAGGGCAGGCTGAGGCAGACGTCGTTGAGCCCGTACTGGCCCTGAAGCAATCCTGACACTGTCAACACCGAATTCTCGTCCCGCAGGATCGCTTCGACGATGCGCCTTACCGCCAGGGCCACCGCCCAGTACGTGGCCCCCTTTTTCTCGATGATGTGGTAGGCCGAATCTCTCACGCGAGCGGCGATTTCCTCTCTCTCAACCGCTTCGCACCCCCTGGAACACGCGGAGCAGAACTCTTCGAAGCACACCCCGGCAACGTTGGTGAGGCTCCACGAGGCAACCTCCGTGTCCCCGTGCTCGCCGATAATGTACGCGTGTACGCTGCGCGGATCTATGCCACAGCGCCGGCTGAGCATGTACCTGAACCTGGACGAATCGAGCACCGTCCCGGATCCGAGAATCCTCGACGACGGCCTCGACGACAATCGCGTGGCCGCGTACGTCCGCACGTCGACGGGGCTCGTAACCACGCCTATTACCGCCTCCGCAGGCGCGTGTCTCTCGACGCCGGCGATTATCCCCCGCAGGACCGCCGCGTTG
>JAHDPS010000143.1 GCA_018434225.1 Bacillota bacterium | reverse complement strand
GTCTATAATCCTCATCATGACGTTGTCGACCCTGCCGCCGAGGAATCCCGCCACCGCTCCGTACGTCACGCCGATGGTGAGATTGATCAGGCTTGACACCACCCCTATTGCCAGAGATATCCTGGCACCGTGGAGCACCCTGACGAACAGGTCGCGCCCGAGGGCGTCGGTTCCAAACCAGTACTCGCGGCACGGCGGGAGATCCATCGCGTCGTAGCTCTGATCGTCATAAGTGTGCGGGCTCAACATGGGCCCGAATATCGCGGACAACCCGAGAATAGCCAGCACGACCAGCCCGACCATCGCCAGCCGGTTGAGTTTGAACCGCCTCCAGGCATCCTGCCAGTAGGTGACCTTGGGGCGGACAACCCTCTCGGCGAGGCGTTCATCCCTGGTTATTGGAACAAATGATTCAGGACCGATTGCCATCCCCGTCACCTCTTTTCCAGTTGGATCCTGGGATCCAGCAATGCGTAGATCACGTCGATGAAAAGGTTTATCCCCAGGAGTAGTATGGCGTAGAACACAGTGACCCCCATTATGGTGGTGTAGTCGCGATTGTATATGCTATACACGTATTCGCGCCCGATTCCAGGGATGGCGAAGATCCTTTCCACCACGAAACTGCCTGTAGTGACGTTGGCCACCTGGGGCCCGAGATAGGTGATGACTGGTATAAGCGCGTTCTTCATGGCGTGCTTGTACAGTACGAGGTAGCCCGGGAGACCCTTGGCCTTTGCCGTCCTTATGAAATCCTGGTTCAAGACGTCCAACATGCTCGACCTCACGAGTCTGGCCATGTAGGCGCACGGTTGCGCCGCGAGCGCGATCGCGGGAAGAATCATGTGCCTTGGCGTCCCCCACAGAGCCGCGGGAAACCAGGCCAGCTTGTACGCGAAGACGTACATCAGCAGCGCGCTGATCACGTAACTAGGGACGGCGATCCCTATCACAGACAGGGACATCGCCACATTGTCTTGCCAGCGGTTCTGCCTCAGTGCGGAGATCACCCCCGCGGGAAACGATAACAGGATGGCGCCGATGATGGCGACCATGCCCAGGGTGGCGGAGACGGGGAAGCCCTCACTTATGATGTCGTTAACAGTGCGCGATTCCCACTTGAAAGACGGCCCCAGGTCCCACTTGATGAGTCGCTGCAGGTATTCCACGTATTGCACGCTCAGCGGCTGGTCCAGCCTGTAACGGGCCTCTATATTCTTCAGGATCGCTTCGGGAATCCGCTTCTCGCGTGCGAAGGGGCCGCCCGGAACGGCATGCATCATGAAGAACGTCAGGGTCACGATGATCCACAGCGCCACGAGCATCGAGACGAATCTGTTAAGCACGAACCGGAACATCGCCATGTACGATGGTCACCCCCCGGTTGCGAAATGTGGGTAGAGTGAGGATCGCGCTCCCCACCCCACCCACACCTTGATATGAGCTATTTCTCGATAGTGGCGTATGTGTATTCGTGAAGCCCCAGAGCCGACCATCTCGCGCCCTTGATCGTATTGCGAACCATCTTGGGCTCGACGTAGAAATAGATGGGCAGGACGATCTGATCGGCCATCATTATGTCCTCGGCCTGGTGCATCAGTTTGAACCGCTCGGCGTTATCGGCGGTTCTCTTCGCCTTGGCGATGACATCATCGAATTTCTTGGACTTCCAGCCGGTATCATTGTTGCCGCTGGTGGACATCCACATGTCGATGAACGTCATCGGATCGTAGTAGTCGGCTATCCATCCCGCGCGAGCCACAGTATAGTTGAGCTTCGTCCTGGTATCCAGGTAGACGCCCCATTCCTGGTTCGTGAGGGTCACGTCGATGTTCAGGTTCTTCTTCCACATCGCCTGGATGGCCTCGGCTATCTTCTTGTGCCTGTCGTTGGTGTTGTACAGGATCTCGATCTTCGGGAAGCCCTTGCCATCGGGATATCCCGCTTCGGCTAGCAGTTTCTTCGCCGCATCGACGTCATACTCGGCAAAGTATCCGCCGCCGGCCTCTCTGAAGTCCTTCCCACCGGCGGAGGCGTCGGCGTACCCCAGCGGCACATACGCGGTGGCCGGGACGAATCCCGCGTTGTTGAGGATCTTCTCGCAGATGATCTTCCTGTCGACAGCCAGGGTGAGCGCCTGCCTGACCTTCAGGTTGTTGACGGGCTTCTTCGTAACGTTGAACAGATAGTAGTAGGTGCCCAGGTTGGCTACTGGATGCCAGTGCGGCGTGGTGCGAACCCTCGGGATCTCCGATTCCGCGACATCGTTGGTGACGTCGAGCTGCCCGCTCTCGAACATCGTCAGTTCGGTGCTCAGCTCCTCCACCAGCGTTATCACCAGTTTGTCGAGCTTGATGTTCGCCCTGTTCCAGTAGTTGTCGTTGGGGACGAATTCGAACTTGGACTTGTGGTCCCACTTCACCATCTTCATGGGCCCGTTGCCGACGTAGGTTTCCGGTTTTGCGCTCCATCCCTCGTTATCCGCCTTGACGATCTTCTCGTTGACCGGATAATAGGTCGGGAACGCCGTCATATAGAGGAAGTAGTGGCACGGCGCCTCCAGGGTCACTTCGAGTGTATAGTCGTCTACGACTTTCACGCCGATGTTGTCCGGTGTCTTGGTCTTTCCGGTATTGTAATCCTCGGCGCCCTTAATATAGTACAGCTGGTAGGCGTACTCGGACTTGGTGGCGGGGTCGAGAGCCCTCTTCCACGAGAAAACGAAGTCCTTCGCCGTGACGGACTCGCCGTTGGACCATTTCGCGTTCTTGCGGAGGCTGAAAACGTACTTTGTGGCGTTATCCTTGATCTCCCATTTCTCGGCCACGCCCGGAATGACTTCGTTGCCGTTCAGCCTCGTCAGCCCCTCGAAACAATGCAAAGTGATCGTGTTGTCGGGAACGCCCGTCGCCTTGTTCGGGTCCGTGTACTGCGGCTCACCGCCGATATTGACGGTCAGTACCATTTCCTTCTTCGCCGGAGGCGGGGTAGGAGCTGGGGTCTCGGCGGGCTTCTGAGGTTCGGCGGGTTTCTGAGGCGCGCAACCCACGACGGCGCCGAGCGCCAAGGCGACCACCAGACCGGCCAATAGTATCCTTCTTAGCAACTTTCGTGCCCCCTTTCTGAATCATGAACGAACCAGATGGCCCCATTTAATTCCGGCCCCCTGAGCCGGCGACACCACCTCCACATCACGCTGCGGGGGAGTTGTCCGGGAAGTATTTGTACAGGTCGGGCTGCATTCTTGATCACAATTCTTCACACCGCAACGAAATCCTCTAGTTTTATGCATTCATGCAAACTACGGTGAGGACCTACAGAGACCTCATTTCGTACCAGTTAGCTCCCACTTTCATATCGACCCGCAGGGGCGCCGACAGAGCGACGGCGTTTTCCATCTCGCCCTTCACCAGATCCCGCATCTTATCCACCTCGTCCTCCGGCGTCTCGAAAACCAACTCGTCGTGGACCTGCAAGATCATCCTGGAGCCGAGGCCGTCCTCGCGAATCGAGGCCGCTATTTTCACCATCGCGAGCTTTATAATGTCGGCCGCCGTGCCCTGGATGGGTGTATTAATGGCTGTGCGTTCCGCGAACATCCTGAGGTTCCTGTTCGGGGAGTTTATGTCGGGCAGATATCTCCTGCGGTTGAACATGGTCGTGACGTAGCCCTTCCTCCTCGCCTGAGAGATCGTATTGTCCATGTACGACTTCACCCCGGGATATCTCGCGAGGTAACCATCGATGTACGTCTTGGCCTCCGATCGCGGCACTCCCAGATTCTGCGCCAGGCCGAAGTCGCTGATCCCGTACACTATCCCGAAGTTGACCGCTTTGGCCCGAGACCTCATCTCGTGCGTCACCTCGGAAATGGGGACTCCGAACACCTCCGAGGCGGTCCGCGCGTGAATGTCCTCGCCCCTCAGGAATGAATCGATGAGGGTGGGATCGTTCGATATGTGAGCCAGTACCCTTAGTTCCACCTGTGAATAGTCGCCCGCGACGAATACGTGACCCGGGCGCGGAACGAATATCTTGCGGATGAGCCTGCCTATCTCCATGCGCGTCGGGATATTCTGCAGGTTCGGTTCGGCGCTCGACAGGCGGCCGGTGGCGGTCACCGTCTGGTTGAACGTGGTATGCACCCTGCAGTCCTCGCGGTCGATCAGGTTGAGCATCCCGTCCAGATACGTCCCCTTCAGTTTCTGGATCTGCCTGTACTCCAGTATCTTCGCGGCAATTTCGTGTTGCTTCGCCAGGTCCTCTAGCACCTCAGCGTTTGTGGAGTATCCCGTCTTCGTCTTCTTGACCCTGGGCAGATGGAGCCGGTCGAACAGGACTTCGCCTAGTTGCTTTGTCGAATTCACGTTGAACTCGACGCCCGCCATGCGGTATATTTCCTGAAGAACCGAGTCTATCCTGGCGGAAAACTCTCGCGACATCCGCTCTACGATGCCGGGGTCCACGCCGATACCGTTGACCTCCATGTCCGCGAGTATCCCCAGCAGCGGCATCTCCATCTCGAAGAAGAGGTCTCTCAGACCGCAATCGTCGAGCAACAGGTCCATCTTATGGCTAAGCGCGAGGGTGGCCGCGGACCACGCCGCCATGTGATCCGGCGTCACGGCATCCCCCTTGGCCGGCTCGGGCAGAGACGTGCCCAGGTGTTCTTTCGCAAGATCGGGGATCCTGTACGAGGATCTCGTGGGATCGAGCAGGTATGCCGCTATCTCCGTATCGAAGCTGAGCCCGGCTATGTCGGCGCCGGCCTTCCGGAGAGCAACAAGAGGGGGTTTGGCGTTGTGGCACACCTTCAAGACCCCCGCGTCCTTCAAGATCGGCTTGAGGGCATCCAGGGCCTCCTGCCTGGGAAACCCATCGCAGTCATCACCCATCTTGACGAAGAACGAGCCGGTAGCCGCCTTCACGAATAGCCCATCGATAGCGGCTCCCCAGGTGCCACCCGGTCGACACAAGAAGGTCAGGGCAGCGATTTCGCTCTTCGCGGATCGCTTCGCTGCGTCGCGGAGATCCTCGACTGTCTTCGGGATGGAATAAGCCTCCTCGCGCGGGCCTGTCTCCCCCTCGCGCCCCCGCTTGGGCGGGGGAATGGCGCCGACCTCGGCGCAACCCGCTTTCGCGAACGAATCCCTGACTCGCCTGGCCAGGTTCCTGAAGTCGAGGTCGTGGAATAACGCGTCGACCTTCGCAAAGTCGGGGGCTTCGGGACGACACGCGTCGAAATCGATCTCCACAGGTGCGTCTCTCACGATGGTCGCGAGCCCCTTGCTCATGGCCGCGCTATCCATTCCGCGCTCGAGCGCGGTTCGAGCCCGTTTGTCCTCGATCTGATCCAGGTGGGCCATCAGATTATCTACCGTACCATATTCCTTAATCAGCTTGAGCGCCGTCTTTTCCCCGATGCCGCGCACCCCGGGGATGTTGTCCGATACGTCCCCCGTAAGCGCTTTCATGTCCACTACCTGAGACGGGCATATCCCGTGCGCCCGCTCGACCTGACCCGGGTCGTACCTCGCCACCTCGCTGATGCCCTTCCTCGTCAGCAGCACGGTGGTGTTATCCGACACCAGTTGAAGGGCGTCCTTGTCTCCGGTCACGATCAGTGTGCCAATTCCCCGACTCTCCGCCTTGCTGGCGATCGTTCCAAGGACGTCATCCGCCTCGAAGCCGTCCAGTTCAAATACGGGAATGCTGAGCGCCTCGAGAACCGACTTGATTATGGGGATCTGCGACTTCAGATCGTCGGGGGATCCAGTCCGGGTCGCCTTGTATTGAGCGAACTGGGTGTGCCTAAAGGTGGGCTTGGGCATGTCGAACGCCGCAGCCACCAAATCGGGCTTTTCCTCCTCGAGCAATCTCAGCAACATTGTGATGAAACCATAGACAGCGTTAGTGACCTGGCCCGAGGCCGCCGTCAGCCTGGGCAGTGCGTAGAATGCCCTGTTAGCCAGGCTGTGGCCGTCAAGAAGTATCAGTTTCTTCAAACCTATTCCCCCGTTTCCATCAGGAGCCAAGTATATAGTTCCCTAGATACTAGTGGATACCTGCGACTCTCAGCGGCGGGCAAACGAAGGAGCCACGACTGGAGCGCATCCGGTCGTGGCTCTAATCTACGTGCCTGTTAACGTGACGGGCTTCAGGATCCCGTCTGCTTTCCCCTGCCCATCCGCGCGTACACCATCCAGCCCACGCAGATGAGTATCGCGTAAGGGGCGATCCTTGCGAGGAATAGGGCCATGCCCTTAAACGTCCTCATGAACGCCCGCCATACCTCATCGGCGAACCCCGGTAGAAGGGGACCCGTCCCGGTGTCGTCGCGGGGCTCTCTCACCGTGAGGGTAATGGTCGAGTAGGATGTGGCGCCCTGCAGATATTTCATCCGGCCCTTGAGTATATCCACCTCGGAACGCACTCGGTTGAGCTCGTTTTCGACCTGCATGAGTTCTCCGACGTTATTCGCCTTGCCCATTATCTCGAGCAGCCGCTGCTCCTGTCGCTCCTTGTTCTTCAACTGCGCCTGGGTATCTATGAATCTCTCGGTTACGTCCTCGCTCTCGATGTGCTTGGAGAGGACCTTGCCCATGACCTCTAGTTCCCCTAGTATGGTTCCGAACTTCTCCTCCGGCACCCTCAGGGCGAAACTGAGGCCACGATATTTGCCATCGTCCGTGAACATGGAGGAGGTCTGGACGAACCCCTTGGCCATCTCGACCACGGTGACCACTTTCCGGCCCGTCTCGTCCATCTTGTCCTTTGAGACCTCGATCTGGAGGTCCGCTCGCTTGATCAGTTTGCGGTCGAGCGTCTCTTCTATTCCAAGGTCCGGTTCGATCGGCGGTACCGGCTGCGGCATGGCCACGTTCGCGGCGGGAGCTTTCATAGCGATCTGCGGCGCCGATGAACGCTGGGCGGCATCGGACGCGTCCGCGCCACCGCCCATTCCGGGAGGCGCAGCCATCTTCGCCTGTGCTTCGCTAGGAATCTCACCGCCACCGGCCATAACGGTTTCCGGGGGGCTCTCACCACGCGCACCGTACCTTGACGCGAGATCCGTACCCGCTTTGCGCGAACCCATACTCGGAACCCAATTGGCCAGCGTAGTAAGCCCGAACGAGACGACGATCACGGCCGCCACCGCCACGGCTGCCCTGTACGGCTGCCTCAGCCTATCGAAGCCCAGGCGGACCAGTAATCCCCGTGGCGCGCTCTTTTCATTCAACTTCCGCATCAATTCCTCATGAAACCCCTCAGGCATTTCCACCTCACCCACCGATCTACATAGTTCGATGGTCCGTCGCAGATCTGCGAGATCCCGGGCGCAGGCGGCGCAGGATGCAATGTGTCGTTCGACGACGGCGGCTTCCTCAGCGGTCGCCTCCTGGTCGAGATATGCGGAGAACAACTCGACTACTTGCTCGCACTTCACCTGCCTGCCCCCCTTTCACTCGATTCGACGATAGGTGGTGTCAAAAGTTCCGCCGCCTCCAGGGCCTTCTTCAAGGCCATCCTCGCGCGGTTCAGTCTCGATTTCACTGTGCCCAGGGAGAGGCCCAGCACAGCGGATATCTCCTCGTACGACAAACCCTGGATGTCCCGTAGCACCACTATCACCCTCTGAGCCTCCTGGAGAGAGGCGAGCCCATCGTGAATCCGATCCCTCGTCTCCGTTCGCTGTAGAACTTCCTCCGGACCCGCGGCCGGATCGGCAACTTGCCTGCTCATCTCCCCGTCCTCGCCCTCGACCGGTTCATCGAGGGAGGACACTCGCTGCCTGCCGCGCTTCCGGAGTTCGTCCAGGCATATATTGGATACGATGCGGTAAATCCAAGTCGAAAACGAACAATCGCCTCTGAACCGGCTCAACGACGAAAAAGCCCTGAGAAAGGCCTCTTGCGCTACGTCAGAGGCATCCTCGGCATTGCCCATCATTCGGAAAGCAAGGTTGTACACTCTTCTCTCATACGCAAGGACCAGTTGCTCGAAAGCATCCGAGTTCCCGACCCTGGCCCTGCGGACCAACACCTCTTCGGGAGACGGCAACTACCTCGCTCCTTTCCGCCCACGGGAAGCAACTCCAATGTACTATTCTACGGGGTGTATCTCACTCCTCCGAAAGCGCCCGCCGTCTTTCCCCCGGCTGCAACCGGTCGCCGTCGCTCTCCCCGGCCGCGCGCAAGTCGGTAATGATGACAGGGATCCCGACGCCCACGAGTCCGCAGAGTTCCTCAACATCGGCATTATGCATGCGAATGCATCCCTTGGAGATGTGCTTGCCTATTGAAGAATCATCGTTAGTCCCGTGAATCCCGTACGGGCCGCCGCTCAGGCCCAACCACCTGGAGCCGAGGGGATTCGACGGTCCGGGGGGCACGGGTGACCGCCCCTTGGGAAACCACGTTGGAAACCTCACCACGCAGGATATCATGTATCTACCTCGAGGGGAAGGAGTCGAGGGCTTCCCGGCGGCGAT
>JAHDPS010000002.1 GCA_018434225.1 Bacillota bacterium | reverse complement strand
TGGCCGGAGACGACGGGCAGCTGACCGTCTCGCACGTCGAACACTACAGGAAGCGCGCGTCCGCGGGGGTAGGCCTCATCATCTTCGAACATTCCTACGTGCACTTGGATGGCAGATACGAGCGCGGCCAGGCCGGCATCGATAGGGACGACCTGTTGGGCGGATTCAGGGAGGTCACGAGTGCGGTCAAATCGGAAGGGGCCGCGATCGCGCTCCAGATAACGCACGCCGGAAGCGCGGCGACTCGCGAGTCAATGGGGACGCGCCTGTTGGGGCCGTCCCCTGTGCTTCACCCCGTCATGGGGCGGGGGGTTCCCGAGGAGCTCACGGCGGCGGAGATGCACCTGATCGCGAGGATGTTCGCGGCGGCGGCGACGCGCGCCTCGGAGGCTGGTTTCGATGCCGTCGAGATCCACGGCGCTCACGGGTACCTTCTGAGCCAGTTCCTCTCCCCGCTGACGAATACACGGTCCGACGAATACGGGGGAACCCTCGAAAATAGGATGCGGTTTCCTCTGGAAGTAACGAGGGCGGTCAGGGTAGCGGTGGGGACGGACTTCCCTCTTCTCTATAGACTTGGGGCATGGGACGGCGTGAAGGACGGCCTGATGCTCGATGACGCCGTCACAGTCGCGGCGGCGCTGCTGGAAGCCGGGGTGGACATGGTGGACGTTTCCGGGGGGATGTGCGGTTCCAGGCCGGATTTTCTCCAGGGAGCTCAGGGCTACTTCGTTCCTCTCGCGGCCAGGATCCGCAGGGAGAGCGGTGCTCCGGTGATATGCGCCGGAGGCATAACTGAACCCGAATTCGCGAACAGGCTCGTGAAGTACGACAGGGTGGATCTGGTGGGCGTCGGACGCGCGTTGCTGACCGACGCGGATTGGGCCAGACGCGCGCTCGACCAGGCTATGGCCGAGGACTGATAGAACCCTGCGCGAACGAGAGCAACCTATCGGCCGTATCGGGGGGGCATTTCTCCATGCCTCCCTGGGCGGACCATGCCGTGCCTCCCCCTCTGCCGCCGAAAAGGGCTATCGCGGATCTCATCAGCAGGTTCATGTCTTCCCGGACATCCTGTGAACGGGCGAACACCACCTTGAGGCCCCCGTCTACGCTGGAAGACAGTAACGCGACTGCGTTTCCCATCGAGGCGATCGCGGCCGCCAGCCCACTGATTTCCGCCACGGGCCTATTGGTGAATGACCTGGCAACTACGATGGGGGAACCCGCCGGGGACCCGCCGGAGATCTCCGCCACGAGGCAAGCGGCCTCGTGCCTGAGCGCCAAGGCGGACAGCCGCTCCAACTCCTTCGCCATCACCTTGAGCCTGTCGCGCTGCCGCGCGACGGCGTCGCCCGCCTCGCGCGGCCCCACCGAGAACCGGCGGGCGATCTCGCTGATGGTCGAGTTCTTCCACCTGTAATCCGCCAGCGCTCTGCTCCCGCATAGGAACGTGACTCGGATCCCCGCGTGTGCCCTTTCCCAACCCAATATCTTGATCATTCCCACCTCTCCGGTTCGGCGGGGATGGGTTCCTCCGCAGGGCGAATAGTCAAAGCCCTCAACTATTATCACCCTCAGAGGGCCATCCCGTTGAGGGATTTTCCTCAGTGGCAATCGCGACGCTTCCTCTTTCGATAGCCATACGGCGCTGACGGGACGATCCTGCTGAATCACCATGTTGGCCAGGTCCTCGACGCGATCCGCGCGCGACTCATCGAGTGAGGGGATGTCCAGGTCTATGGCGACCGATTCGGGCCCCAGATGAAACCCCACTGTGTTCGCTTCCAGGTCCTTCTCGAACGAGGCCGATAGGATGTGTTGTCCCAGGTGCTGCCTCATGTGATCGAATCGTCGCTCCGCGTCCAGGCGGCAGTCGACCCGTTCCCCGAGGTCGACACCGTCGCACGACTCGACGCTGTGGACGATCTCCCCGTCCCGTTCGAACACGTCCGCGACCGGGCATCCGCCGATCGAACCCAGGTCGCACGGTTGACCGCCCGAAGTGGGATAGAATGCGGTGCGGTCGAGCGTCACCCTCGTTGAGCCGCCCTCCGTCGCTACGTGGACCACCGTGGCGCGAAATTCCGTGAGGTACGGGTCGTCGTAATACAGCCTTATGGACATCGTCTCACCCCTGGAAACCGGATTCCCCGCTCGGACTCATTATTCCCGGCCGTGCCCGCCCATCCCTCTTGCCGGCGACAGGCAGGTCGTACTCGGGACCGTGTAGAAAACTCCGTATCCTGTGAGTCCGTCGTCGACAGGCGGCTTCGCAATGGCGATGCGGTTTTGCAGGGATGGCGTTGAGTACTACACCGCGGCGAGGCAGGTGGAATCGTTCGATATCGCGGGTTGGACATCGAGTTTCGCATCGTTCGGGGGGGATAAAGAGTGAATCTCATCGTGCTCGGGCGCTATGCTCCGTTCCCCGCCGCAGGGGGCGCGTGCTCTGGATATCTCCTGGAACACGAGGGTAGGCGCGTCCTGATAGACTGCGGGAGCGGGGTGCTCAGCAAACTCCAATCGATCGTTCCGTTGAGGGATATCGACGTCGTTGTGTTGAGCCATCTCCACGGTGACCACACTTCCGACCTGATGGTGCTCCGCTACGCCGCCGACGCCGATCTCAGGCACGGCTGCAGGCCGTCGGGGATCCACGTGTACTCCCCCACTGAGCCGTCGGAGGAGTATTCGCGCCTGTCGTACAAGGAGGCGATCATCCCCCATGGAGTGGGTGATCGGGACGATCTAGTCCTCGGGGGCATGCGATTCAGTTTCACCGCGGTCGATCACCCGTTCCCGTGCCTGGCGATGACAGTGAGGGCGGACGGCGGGACGTTCGCTTTCAGCGGCGACACCGCCCTCTGCCCGCAGCTCCTGGACGTGGCGCGGGGCGCAGATTTGTTCCTCTGCGAGGCGTCGCTCCCGCACGAGGAGGCCCCGGGGGGCTATCGCGGACACCTGTCGGCGAGGCAAGCGGGGGAAGTGGCGCGCGAAGCGGGCGCCGCGAGGCTTCTCCTGACGCACCTATGGCCGTTCCACGATCTTTCCCGGCTTGTCGCCGAGGCCTCGGAGGCGTTCGGCGGAGAGACCGCGTTGGCGGAGGAGGGCGCCACCTACCACGTTTGACTGGACCATTTGACTGGACCTACAGTGGGCAACCCCGAATATTGTCCCGTCCCCTTCAATAGGATCGGTATGGGCGGACCCCGGGTGGGGCCGCAACTCGCCCGCCGAGGTGAGGGGCATGAGTTACGGAACGTTCAGGGTGAGACGGGCCGTCCCTCGACGATATTACCACAGGGTGGCTTCATCCGTCTCCCGCTCGATGGAATCATCGTTCATCCGCAAGGTGACTGTGTGCCTCGCGATATTCTTTGTGGTTTCCACCACAAGCCGCATGCCCGTGTGGCCGGCCACGAGGCTCACGGCCCTGTTCCGCTGGGCGTTCACGACGGATTCCGACTTCACCGCCGTGCTGTCCGTCTTGAAGCGGGCCGCCGCGGGGGTGTCGGCCCCGGGCTTCCTGGCGTTTCCGGTGACAGGTTCATCCACCGTCAGGATGATATGGCCGGTGAACGGCCGGCTGACGATGATGTACGGCTGGAGGACGGACCCGTCGACCAAGATCGACAACCTTCACGAAGGGATCGATATAAGCGCTCCCGCCGGCACGCCGGTGAGGGCTGCGGCGGCCGGCGTCGTGATGAATGTCCGCGATAGCCTGGTTTACGGCAAGGTCATCGAGGTGGACCACGGTGGGGGCCTCAAGACCACGTACTCCAACTGTTCTGAAGTCGCCGTCATTCCCAGGAGCGGGGTCCAACAGGGTGATATAATCGGCAAACTGGGGAATCCTTCAGGCGTCGGAGACACGCATCTTCATTTTGAGGTTTTGCTGGACGGGAGCAGGGTGGACCCGTTGAAGTACCTCCCTTCCCTTTGATGTGCGCATATTCGCTATCGCGGGCATACCCATACGCCTCAACCCCTGTTTCGCCCTGATGATCGCGGCCTATATCGCCGCCGGCCTGGGCCCACAGGTCGCGGTCCTGTGCGTCGTGGTCATCGCTCACGAACTTGCCCACCTTCTGGTCGCCCGGACGTGCGGCGTCGAGGTCATCGGGATCGAGTTATTCCCATTCGGGGGCATGGCGAAAACGGGTGGAATGCCGGCTGACGAGCCGGTTGTGGAAGCGGTCATTGCTACCGCCGGGCCTCTGAATAATTTTCTCCTGTATGGCCTGGGCCTGGCCGTAAGGGGATTGTTTGGCGACACGGACCTGGTCTCGTTCTACCTGGACGCTACGATGTCGCTGGGCCTGTTCAACCTGCTCCCCGCTCTACCCCTCGACGGCGGACGCATACTCAGGGCCTTTGTCGCGAGATCCCTTGGCTACTCCCCCGCGACGGCCGTTCTCTCGAGGATGGGCAAGGCCGTCGCCCTGGGGCTGTTGGTGTGGGGCGTCTACTCCGCCCTCGCCGGTAACCTGGTCCCCAACGCGTTCGCCTTCGCTTTCTTCCTTTATGCCGCCGGCCGACACGAGATCGAGGCGTCTCGATTCCTCGTAGTCAGTGCGCTCATGGCGAAGAGGCGAGCGCTCGTGAAGAAACGCGTGATGCCTCTCGAGCGGGTCGTGGCCCTGGGGGCGCTGACGGTCGCGGAGATATGCCCGAGGTTGTCGCCGACCAGGCACCACGTGGTCACAGTGGTGAACGATTCCGGGCACATTGTGGGTCAACTATGGGAATCCGAGTTGCTGGACGGCTTCTTCTCGGGACGGGGGGGCCTCACCCTGGAAGAACTGGTCCGCGGGGGGCCTCGGGATCGAGGCGATCCACCGGATCGTACTCATGGTAATGCTGGCTGAATCTGGGTATAATTGAGTGGGTGATTTCCGGATGGGCCAGGACATCGACAGTATGCTGCAACGCGTTTCAAAACCGGCCAGATACGCTGGTGGAGAGTGGAATCAGGTGGTCAAGGACCATCGTGACGTGGACGTTACCTTCGCCTTCGCGTTTCCCGACGTATACGAAGTGGGGATGTCCCACCTCGGGCTGAAGATCGTGTACCACCTGCTTAACCGCAGGCAGGATGCGGCTTGCGAGCGGGTTTTCGCCCCCTGGACCGATATGGAAGACCTCATGCGCGAACGAGGCGTTTCGTTGTTCAGCCTGGAAACTCGAACGCCCGTCCGGGAGTTCGACATCGTGGGGTTCACGCTGCAATACGAGATGACGTACACCAATGTGTTGAACATGATAGACCTCGCCGGCATCCCCCTCGCGTCAGCGGATAGGGGCGCCGGCGACCCGCTCGTGATAGGGGGCGGCCCGTGCGCCTTGAACCCCGAACCACTGGCGGAAGTGTTCGACTGTGTCTTGATAGGGGACGCCGAGGGAGCCATCGACGAGATAATAGACGCGTACCGCGACTGGAAATCGGGCGCGGGCGGGCGCGAAGACGCGCGCGCCGGCATGCGTGCCGGCAGGCGCGAACTCCTGATCCGCCTGGCGCGAATCGAGGGCTGCTACGTCCCGTCCTTCTACCGCCCGGAGTACTACCCGGACGGCGTCGTGCGGGGGATTGAACCACTGGATGCCTCCGTGCCGGAGCGAGTGACCAGGCGCGTGGCGCGTAACCTGGACCTCGCCGACTTCCCCCTGCAGCCGATAGTTCCCTTCATCGATGTCGTTCACGACAGGGCGGTAGTGGAGCTGTTCAGGGGCTGTACCAGGGGATGCCGGTTCTGCCAGGCGGGGATGATTTACAGGCCAGTGCGAGAGCGTCCCATGGCTGACGTGGAGAACGCGGCCCGAGAAATCCTGCGCAACACGGGTCACGACGAACTCTCGCTCATGTCGCTGTCGAGCACCGACTACGGGGGCATACAGGATGTCATAATGGATCTTACGCGGGAGATCGGCCCCAAGTACGTGAACATCTCCCTGCCGTCGCTAAGGGCGGACGCCTTTTCGGTCGGGATCGCGGGGCGCCTCCGGGCGGTGCGCAAATCGGGGTTGACGTTCGCGCCCGAGGCGGGCACGCAGCGCCTGAGGGACGTCATCAACAAACAACTGACCGAAAAGGACCTGTTCGACGCCACGACCGCCGCCTTCGAGGCTGGATGGGATTCCCTGAAACTCTACTTCATGATAGGCCTGCCCACTGAGACCGACGAGGATATCGAGGGAATTACGTCGCTGGCGCGACAGGTTATGCATATATACAGGGAGGTGAAGGGGGGCCGGGGCAGTCGGGCATCTAGTGGTGGCGAATCCCGCGGCGCGTCATCGCGCGGCGCGTCACGGGGCTGTTCTTCGCGCGGCGGTCCCAGGCTGACCGTGAGCGCGTCATCGTTCGTCCCCAAGGCCCATACTCCTTTCCAATGGGAAGCCCAGGACTCCATAGCCGAGATAGAACGCAAGCAGGCGTTGTTGAGAGACAATCTCAGGATGGCGGGGATTCGCTTCGATTGGCACGACCCGGGCACCAGCCTGATAGAGGCCGTTCTGGCGAGGGGCGACAGGAGACTGGGGGCGGCGCTGGTCGATGCGTGGAAGATGGGGGCCAGGTTCGACTCGTGGTCGGACAAGTTCAAGGTGGATTTGTGGCATAGCGCCCTGCGTTCCAGGGGCCTCGATCCGGCGTTCTACGCGAACAGGGTTCGGCCCGATGGGGAGATTTTTCCCTGGGAACACATTGACTCGCGCTTGACGAGGGAATTCCTCCTGCGCGAGAGGGACAGGGCGTTCAAGGGCGTAATCACCCCCGACTGCAGATCGGGCCAGTGCGAGGCGTGCGGTGTATGCGATTAAGACTGGTGTTTGAAAAGGGAGATCCCGTGAGATTCATATCGCACCTGGATACAATGAGGACGTTCGCGCGCGCGTTCCGCCGCGCGGGGGTGCCGCTTTCGTTTTCCCAGGGATTCAATCCGCATCCCAAGATGTCCTTCGCCCTGCCGCTGGCAGTCGGCGCGACGAGCTCCAACGATGTGTTGGATATCGAGACGGAGGCCCCCGTAGAGCCACAGCGGATTGTGGTGGATGTGAACGGATCGCTCCCTGCGGGGTTCAGAGTGGTTTCCGCCAGGCGGATGGAAGACGGCGGGCCGTCAGCGATGTCCGAGGTTGGGGCGGCGGCATACAGATCGAATTTGCCGACTACGAATAGTATGGTGGACGCCGGCGTCGTGGTGGACCGGTTTCTCTGTTCGAGGAACGTCCCCATCGAGAGGCGGCGCGAAGGCAAGCCCACGCACACCGTGGATATCCGCCCGCTTGTCCTGCGACTTAACGGGCGAGGTGACGACGGTGGCATCGTCTTCGACATGGTATTGCGCGCGGGCGGTTCCGCCGGCGTCAGGCCGGATGAGGTATTGCGGGCGATCGATTCGATGGGGGGCCTGTGGCTGGACCTCCCGGGGGCAAGGTATCACAGGTCCGGCCTTTTCCGGATGGATGGAGAGCGGATGTACCCAATATTGTGAACGGCTTTGGTTTCCCGTGGGCAAGACCCACTTACTGAGGAGTGACACCTGATTTGGAGAAAGAGATTCTGATTACCGTGGACTATGATGAGACTCGAGTCGCGGTGCTCGAGGAGGGTGTGCTCGCCGAGATATATATCGAAAGGCCGGTAACCCAGAAGATTGCGGGTAACATCTACAAGGGCCGCGTTGAGAACGTCCTCCCGGGCATGCAGGCGTCGTTCGTGGACATAGGCCTGGACCGCAACGCATTCCTGTACGTCGATGACGCTACGGTTCCGCGCAACGGCGACGATGACGACGACCCCGGCGAGGAGATCCGCAAGAGGACTATCAGGGATATACTGAAGCCCCGTCAGGAGATTCTCGTTCAGGTCATTAAGGAGCCGATAGGAACGAAGGGCGCCCGCGTCACCAGGTATTTCACTCTTCCCGGTAGATACCTGGTGCTCATGCCGATGGTTGACTATGTGGGCGTGTCGAGGAGGATCGAAGGGGATCCGGAAAGGGACCGGCTGCGGAAGATGGCCGAGAGCCTGAAGGCGCCCGGCATAGGCCTGATCGTGCGTACCGTGGCCGAGGGGAAGAGCGAACACGAGCTAAGGCAGGATCTCGACTTCCTGCTCCGCCTTTGGGGCAGGATCCAGGCGCGTGCCAAGAACTCGCAGGTCCCCAGCCTCATCCACAAGGACCTCGGCCTGGTATACAGGATAGTGCGGGATCTTTTCTCGACCGATGTCGCCAGGCTCCACGTGGATTCGCGACATGAATACGACCGTATATTAGAGCTGCTAGATGTGATCTCGCCCGAGCTTAAAGGGCGCGTGCACCTGTTCACCTCGAGAGATCGGACCCTGTTCGACCTTTACGGCCTGGAGACAGAGATAGAGGAGCTATTGAAGAAAAAAGTATGGCTCAAGTCGGGAGGCTACCTGGTCATAGACCACACCGAGGCTCTCACATCCATCGACGTCAACACAGGCAAGTACGTGGGCACGACCAATCTTGCGGATACGGTATTCAAGACCAACATGGAGGCCGCTCGGGAGATAGCGCGTCAGGTGAGGTTGCGGGATATCGGCGGGATCATCGTAGTTGACTTCATAGACATGCAGAGCTCGGAGCATAAACAGAAGGTAGTGCAGGCCCTCGAAAACGAACTGCGCAAGGATAGAACGAGAACCAGCGTGCTGGGCATCACGCAGCTCGGCCTTGTGGAAATGACCCGGAAGAAGGTTCGGCAGGGATTGTCCGCCATGCTCGAACAGCCCTGCCCGTATTGTCAGGGAAGGGCGCGCGTGTTGTCCGAGGCGACTATGGCCTCCAAGGTGAGGAAGGAAGTGCGCCGTATACTGAAGCACTCGGCGAGCGAAGCGGCCCTTCTCGAGGTGCATCCGACGGTGGCCGCCGTGCTCATCGGTTCGGGCGGCGCGAACCTGAAGGAACTGGAAAAGGAAACAGGCAAGACAGTTTACATCCGCGGGGTGTCCAATCTGCACGTCGAGAGCATCAACCTCCGTTCGCTCGGTTCCAGGGACGAAGTGGAGGCGAAGGCGCTTCCAGTCAAGGTGGGCGACAGGCTGGAGATCAAGGTGGAGGAACCGCACGCCTCCAACCCGTGGGACGGCATCGGGCGCCTGGAAGGATACGTGATCGATATCGAGGGTGCCGGCAACATGGTGGGCGAGAAGGTCGAGATCCAGGTGACGAAGGCGTTCAGGACTTACGCCAAGGCCAAGATAGTCGGAAAGTGAAGTTCATCATGGGAGGACCCCGCCGCCGACCGGCGGGGTCCAGAGTATCCACGGAAGGATCCCCACAGGGGAATCCCCGGGGCGATCCCCATCAAGTCCCGACCTTTTCTATCGGCACTATGACCTCGCTGACGAGCTGGTCGGGCGGCGTGACCCTCGGGTCATTGTAATTGATCTCCCTCATAGGGGTGAGCGCCCGGTAACCGTTTTTGTTTATCCAGCCGTACAGGGCCTCGTACGCGTGCTCCAGGTCGGTGTACGGCCCAACGTGCATTACCGTTGCGGCCGTCACCGCAGCCAGCGTGCCGTTCGCATGGGCCGTGTCACTGACCGGCCATGCTACCCCCACATCCACCCTCGCCGCGTCGAAACTCTCGTCGTAGTACACCGTGATCGGCGGTCCGGCGCACACCCCGCCCTTGGACTGGAGTTCGTCAAGGGCCTTCAGAAACAGGGGCGTCAAGTCTTTCGGGAAATCCGTCAGCACCTTTCTAATGGAGTACACCTGCACCGCAGGCACTTCCTTGATGGCCACCTCGTACTTCCTCGGTTCCGTCATTTCTCTCGCCTCCAGTGTTCGTTGCCACCAGGCCAGTCTCGTGAGCCGGCTGCTGTGAAGATGGATCTGGTCCATCAGGAGACGCCGCTGCTGCGTCAGTATATCCCGCATTCCATCGGACCCGGGGTCCTGGTTCACGATCTGCTTGATCGCTTTCAGAGAAAAACCCAGTTCCTTCATGTGGGTGATGGCGGCAACCACGTCTACCTGTTCCCGCGTATAGTAGCGGTACTGGTTCCCCGGTTCCACCCTGGCGGGGGCGATCAGCCCCACTTTTTCGTAGTGCCGTAGCGCCTTGACGGTGACGCGGCATATCCTCGAGAACTGGCCGATGGTATACATTGTTCTCCCCTTCGCACCGGTGCGATTCCAGTTTAAGGGTTGACCCAGGGTCAATGTCAACAGTCTTTAGTTGTGGAATTCGCTTGAGGGTCGCGAATGATGACGCTATCAGGTAGGTGCTATCATACGGCTACCAGCACCTGCCCCTTCAATGCTCGCACAGGCTACGTTGCGCAGACATCTATTGCTCGATGCGTGCTGTGGCGCACGGATCGGCCGGGAGGCGGCAGATAATGCACTTGATGACGACTCACACGGCGACGCCCGTACAGGAGTGAATGCTATCTATGTCCGATCACACACGTGTCGGAGCCTTGCTTGACATGGAATATAGAGCATGCTAGGATTGACTGGCGGCATTGTGCCTGCGCAACCGCACGGTAAGGGTCATAAGAGGTCGTACTCGGCCCACCCTGCGCCGGCGAGTCTTAACGTAGGGGTGACAGTTTAATGTACGCTATCCTGGAGACAGGCGGTAAGCAATACCGCGTTTCCGAGGGAGACCGCATCCAGGTCGAGAAGCTCGACGTTCCCGCGCGCGAACCAGTGGAGTTCAATAGAGTGCTGTATATCGGTAAGGACGACGGGGATGCTCTCGTGGGCACCCCGTTCATCGAGGGAGCGAAGGTAGTAGCGAGGGTCGAGCGGCAAGCGAAATACAGGAAGATACTGGTGTTCCATTACAAGCACAAGGTCAACTACCGGAAGCGTTACGGCCACAGGCAGCCGTTTACGCAGATAGTAGTCGAGAAGATCGTTCTCCCGTAGGCCGCTGACGCGAGGCTGCGACGGCGTTCCGACGACTACTCGGGTGCGCGGGCTGGGATACGATTGAACCGGAATATGGAACCCGGATATGCCAGATATGATTGAAATCAGAGTAACGAGGGATACGCGGGGGGAGATTGTCGGAATCCGCGTATCCGGCCACTCGGGGTTCGCCCCCGCAGGTCGAGACATAGTATGCGCGGCCGTCTCGGCCGTGGTCCAGACCGGACTCGAAGGGGTGACCGCCGTGGCGGGATGTGCGGTGCGGAAGACCACCGGCGAGGCCCTCATCGAAGCGGAGATTTCCCCGCCGGACCCGCGCCACGCGGCGGCCCGGTGGGATCTGGCGCAGGCTATCCTCGAAACCATGATCCTTGGATTGAAGGGAATCGAAGACGGCCGCGAGCGCCACGTGCGCGTGGAGGATTGCATGGGAGGTGCGGCATTATGATGAACATACAGGTATTCGCTCATAAGAAGGGTGTGGGCAGCTCCAGGAACGGGCGCGACTCCGTATCCAAGAGGTTGGGAGTCAAGAGCCATGACGGCGAATTCGTGTTTGCCGGCAGTATCATCGTTAGGCAAAGGGGTACGAAGGTTCACCCCGGGCTCAACGTAGGCATTGGCAGCGACGATACCCTGTTCGCTAAGGCGGACGGCTTTGTTGCGTTCAGGAGCAGGGGGGAAAAGAAGGTCGTCAACGTATGTCCCGAGCCGCGAATGAGCATGTGAGTGTCGATTAATCTATCCACGTTTAATCTATCCGAAGAAGCGAATCGCACGGAAACGGACCCCGCAATAGGCGGGGTTCCTGCTTCTGGTGGACGGTGAAGGATTTGGTGTCGTCGCCACGAAGGAAATCAAGACCGTGTCCGTAATCAGGCGCGGAGGGATAGGGCGGTGAGCGCTTGGCAAAAGGCATCTGCTGGGAAATGTTGTGCGATGCGTTGAGGCGCGAGAACCACACCTTCATGAATGACCTCCAGGTCATAGGTGGATGGCTCCAGCTTGGCAACAGCCAGCGCGCGATGGAGTATATTGAGGAAACGAAGAACCGCGTCCGCCGCCAATCGTGCCTCATGAACTACCTCGGTCCCAGGTTGTACGGTCTCCTTTGCGCCGTGAAGATGCGAGCGGAGGCCGCAGGTGTATCCGTCACCATTCAGTATCCCGACGTTTTCGACCGCGATGAGTGGGAGACGTCGGCGAAGGTTGGCGATGCTCTCTCTCACCTGATCAAGGTAGCCTGCGGCGAGGGTTTCACCCAGGTGGAGATCGGCCTCGCCCCGGGGCCGGAAGCGAACAGGTACATCATCCGATTGCTCGGAGGGCGCCTCAACTCCTGGAGTGCGGGAGAAGCGTTCTCCGCCCTCTCATTGAAAGGCTTCAGGGTGCGCGCGGAGGAAGTGTCCGGCCTGCCCGCTATTATCGTGGAGCGCGCCTGATTTCCCCTTCATGGCATAATAGTAACGGGGGATCATCATGTTCGTGGATAGAGCGAAGATAAACGTCAAGGGTGGCGACGGGGGCGACGGTTGTGTGTCCTTCAGGAGGGAGAAGTTCATCCCTCGAGGCGGCCCAAACGGGGGAGACGGCGGCAGGGGAGGCAGCATCCTGCTGGTGGTGGACCCGAGCCTCCGAACGCTGATGGATTTCAGATACAAGGTGCACTTCAAGGCCAATAAGGGCAGGCACGGCCAGGGATCCAACATGACTGGCGCGGACGGGGGCGATCTCCTCGTCAAGGTTCCTCCGGGCACTGTGGTCAAGGACGAAAACGGCGGCCTCTTGGCCGACCTCACCGTGGATGGGGAAACGCTGGTCGTCGCCCGCGGGGGGCGTGGCGGGCGCGGGAACGCGCGGTTCGCCACCGCCACGCGGCAGGCGCCCAGGATCGCGGAGCGGGGCGAGCCCGGCGAGGAACGCTGGATCGTACTGGAACTCAAACTGCTTGCTGATGTGGGGATTATCGGGTTCCCCAACGCGGGTAAGTCCACGCTTTTGTCCTCGGTGACGAAGGCCAGGCCGAAGATAGCCGACTACGCGTTCACTACGCTCAGCCCCAACCTCGGGGTCGTCGATCTGGATGGCGTAGACAGTTTTGTGTTGGCGGACATCCCCGGCCTGATAGAGGGCGCCCACGAGGGAAAGGGCCTGGGGCACGATTTTCTGAGGCACGTGGAGCGTACCAGGGTCCTCATTCACGTCATCGATATCGCGGCTACCGAGGGCAGGGACCCCCTATCCGACTTTCACATCGTGAATCGCGAACTCGAGTCGTACAATCCCTCTCTGGCGAATCTACCCCAGATCGTGGCCATGAACAAGGCCGACCTTCCCCAGGCGGAGAAGAATGCGCCCAGGGTCCGCGCCGCTCTGGAGGGCGCGGGATTCACTGTGTTCGGCATTTCGGCTGTTACAGGGCGGGGTCTGCGTGAGTTGATGTTCAGTGTACATGAAGTTTTGCGGCTACGAGAGGGACTAGATCGTACGCCTAGGCCCCCCGCCCCCCCTCCGCCGGAAGGTAATGGGATTTCTCATTAATCCGAGCAGGAATTCTGTGTTTTTCGGAGAATTGCGGTCAGTACACATCACGGAGGGTGAAATTAGCGCAATAATATGATCCGCCTGGGAATCATGGGGGGAACATTCGACCCGATTCACAACGGGCATTTGCTGGCTGCGGAAGAGGTTCGGATTGGGTTCGGACTCGACAGCGTGCTATTCATCCCATCCAGCCATCCCCCACACAAGCAGGGCAAAAAGATATCGGATGGCTTCCACAGATATACGATGGCGGTGCTCGCGACTGTCGATCATCCGCAATTCTCTGTATCGACGGTCGAACTGGATAGGCCCGGACTGAGCTATAGCGTAGACACAGTTTCCACTTTGAAAGATGGGCTGCCCGAGGGCTCCGAGATTCTGTTTATCACAGGCGCTGACGCAATAGCGCAGATATTGTCCTGGAAGGACGCCGAAAAGCTCCTGTCATTATGCGATTTCGTAGCTGTTACTAGGCCCGGTTATTCGATGTCCGGTATCGATCGAGTCAAGGAACATCTGGGTTCTCTGGCTGCTCGGGTTCACGTCTTCCCCATTACCGGTTTCGCCATATCGTCCAGCGATATCAGGGAGCGGGTGAAGACGGGTAGGCCCATAAGATACCTCGTACCGGCTGCGGTCGAGGAATATATTCACAAAATGGGACTATACACACAATCCGAGTAGGCGAGAAATATAATGCGGTGGAAGCCAGCCCTGTCCACCATCCCGGAGTCTTTCTCGATCCGAAGTCGTCCCAATGCCTGTTCGATTGGAAGGCGCCGAGTTCGAGAACGAACTCTGGCGCCCGTTGTTTTCGGGGGAGGCAGGCGGCCTCCACCGGGTGAGGCCGATCCGCCCGGAAGGAGGTGAATGCGTTTGGCGAAGACTCTTTACGTTGGGAACCTTCCCTGGTCCACCACTGAGGAGGAGCTGGCGAAGTCGTTCCAGCCCCATGTCGAGGTCAAGAGCTGCCGTATCATTATGGACAGAGAAACCGGAAGGTCCCGAGGGTTCGGTTTCGTTGAGGTTGGTGACGAAGACGCGCAAAAGGCCGTCGACGCGCTGAACGGCTCTCAGCTTGGTGGCAGAGAGATTATCGTCAACGAAGCCAGGCCCAGGCAGAGCAAGTATTGAGTTAAATTGTGCCTCAATGGCCAGCCTCCTGAGTTCCTGTATGTTTCAAGGGTCTGAGGAGGCCTTATTATTTGTGGTGGGGAACCATGTGGTCGGAGAATCGTCTGTAGACACATAACGGCGCGAAATCCGGGGAGCGATGTAACGGTTTGACCTCGAACGAGATGGCTGTCGAAGATATAGAGGAGAGGCTGCGGGCTGACCTGCCTCGCGACTTGTACGAGCATATCGCGAGGACTCGTGTAAGAGCGGTGGAGATCGCGATCCCGTGCGACGTCGACCCCGAGAAGTGCGGATTAGCCGCGTTGTTGCACGATTGTTGCAGGCATTTTTCGGACCCCTGGTTATTGAATCTTGCGGTCGAATTCTGTATAGTCGTTAGTGATGTGGAGAGGGACAAGCCGGTCCTTCTTCATGGTCCGGTTGGGGCCGAGATGGCCCGACGTAATTTTGGGGTGACGGACGAAGAGGTCCTGGATGCAATCAGGTACCACACCACCGGCCGGGCGGGGATGTCTATTGTGGGGCAAGTGGTTTATCTTGCGGACAAAACGGAACCCGGAAAACAGGCGATTGTGTCTAAGGTGAGGAGCAGGTCTGAACTGAGATCGGCTGTGCTGGGCCAAGTTGACGGCTTGGTTCTCCGGTGCGTGAAGAATGCCCATCCCATACATCCGCTGTCTATCGAAATGAGGAACTGGCTGCTCGAGGCGAGGGCTGAGGATTGAGCATAGTTGATAACGATGTTCTTCGTAAGAAGAGGCGCAGGAGCCTCAATAGTAAGCGCGTAGCCTGGGTGGCGGGCTTGCTGGTGTTCTTCTTCGCCGGTGGAATCGCGGCGGGGGCCTGGCTATTCCTTTCCAGGGTGTACAATCCGGCGATCAAGCCGGAGGCGGGGAACCAAAATCAGGCGGTGGCCCCGCGGATCAACATACTAGTCATGGGATTGGACGCGGGCGTAAACGGGTCCGGAAAATCGTCCGAGGCGGTGCACACATCGCGCACCGACACCATGATGGTGTTGAGCCTGGATCCGGAGTTCAAGGCGGCGGGCATTATATCTATCCCGCGGGATACCAGGGTGAGGATCCCGGGCAGAAACGGGTTCGACAAGATCAATCACGCCCACGCGTATGGCGGGCCCAAACTGGCTATGGAAGCCGTAGGGTCGCTGCTGGGCGAGGAAATACCGTACTATCTGCGCGTCGACTTCAAGGGATTCGTCAAAATGGTGGATATGATCGGCGGAGTCGAGATGAATATCGAGGGGAACATGGACTATGACGATCCATACCAGGATCTTCATATTCACTTGAAAGCGGGCAAGCAGGTTCTAGATGGCAAGAAATCGCTCGACTTCGTTAGGTACAGGCAGTACCCCGAGGGCGACATCGGCCGGGTGAAGGCCCAGCAGAAATTCATATCCGCCCTAGTGAAATCGTTCTTTGACATGAACACACTCTGGAAGATTCCCACCCTGGTGCGCGAGGCGGCTGGGTACGTGGACACCAACATTGAGCCGGCCCAGATGGTCGCCATCGCGAACCTCGCGCGGCAGATCAAACGCGAGGACATCCAGATGGATCTCGTGCCTGGGCAACCCGCGGACATATCGGACGTGACAGGGGGGACGTCCATAAGCTACTGGGTCGCCGATCAGCAACAGCTGAAGAAATCGGTGGACCTCCTGCTCAGGGGAGTGGACCGCGAAGCCAACTCGAAGGTGAAGGTCGAGATCCTCAATGGTACGGGCGTCTCCGGAATGGCGGAGAAGGTCGCCAAGAGGCTAAGGGATCTTGGATATCTGGTCGTCCGCGTGAACAATGCGCCGAAGACGGGCAATGGTCCCACCAGGGTGACTGGGTCGGCCGCCAACGCTGTGATGGTGAAGTCCGTCTGCAGGCAAGTGCTCAGATTCTCCCCGGAGGCAATTATGCAGAACCGCCCGCCGGGGGAAGGGGTGGATGTTTCTATAACACTCGGAGCAGACTGTAAACCCGAGTGATTTTGGAGGAGGCGGTTCATTGGAGCCCAAGGCCCTCGCGAGGCTGGCATTCGAAGCGGCGGTGGAGAAGAAGGGACACGATGCCGTGGTTCTTGACGTGAGCGACCTGACCACCGTGGCGGACTACTTCGTGATAGCCGGGGGGTCCAGCAAGGCTCACGTCCAGGCGATCGCCGATCACGTAGCCGACAAATTGGAGCAGAACGGGCTCAGGGTGCATCACATCGAGGGTAAGGGCCCGGCGAAGTGGATACTCCTGGATTTTGGGTCCGTGGTCGTCCACGTTTTCAACGACGACGAACGGGCGTTTTACAACCTGGAAAGGCTCTGGGGCGAAGCGCGGTTGCCCGCCCTTGACTTGGCGGCCCCTGTTACGTTATGATTGTGTTGCCCTTAAGCAGGGCGAAAGTAGGTCGTTCGTGGGGCTGTAGCTCAGCTGGGAGAGCGCTTGAATGGCATTCAAGAGGTCGTGGGTTCGATCCCCATCAGCTCCACCATAATCTCGAGACTTGCCGCAGAATGTTATGACCGCGAGAGAAGCCTCTCGCCCAAAGGGGCGGGGGGCTTTGTGTGATTTAGGCGGATTTGCGTGTCAGCCGCCATAAGGAGGGTCCATCTTGGAGAAATACGTCGCCGCGGCCATCGAGGCAAAGTGGCAGAAGGTGTGGCATGATCACGGTTTATACGAGACAGGGCCCGACCCGAACAAACGCAAGTTCTACTGTTTGGAGATGTTCCCTTATCCATCCGGGAACCTTCACATGGGTCACGTTCGCAACTACTCGATCGGGGACGTGGTCGCCAGGTTCTACCGCATGAACGGCTACAACGTCCTGCATCCGATGGGCTTCGACGCGTTCGGACTGCCCGCGGAGAACGCCGCGATCAAGCGCGGCGTCCACCCCGCGAAGTGGACCCTGGACAACATCCGGCTTATGGAAGAAGACCTCAAGATGATGGGGGTCAGCTACGACTGGAACAGGGAAGTGGCCACGTGCCTGCCCGACTACTACAAGTGGACCGAATGGCTGTTCCTCCTCATGTACAAGAGGGGGCTGGCATACAAGAAGAAGGCCGCCGTCAACTGGTGCCCGTCGTGCGAGACAGTATTAGCCAACGAACAGGCGGAAACGGGAAAGTGCTGGCGGTGCGGCACTCAGGTCACCAAGAAAGAGCTCGATCAATGGTTCTTCCGAATAACGGACTACGCCGATCGCCTGCTCGATGATTTGAAGCTCCTCGACGGCTGGCCCGAGCGGGTCAGGGTGATGCAGGAGAATTGGATAGGCAGGAGCGAGGGCCTGCGGATCAACTTCGCAATCGAGGGATCGGACGAGCTGATTCCCGTGTTCACGACCCGCCCCGACACCATCTACGGGGTGACCTTCATGGTGCTTGCGGCCGAGCACCCTCTTGTCGGGGAATTAGTTTCCGGCACGAAATACGAGGCGGCCGTGAAGGATTTTGTCAAGAAGGTCGCGGTGAAGCCTGAGATGGACAGGACCTCCGATGAGACGGAGAAGGAGGGAATGTTCATCGGGAGGTACGCCATTAACCCGGTGAACGGCGAGAAGGTTCCGCTCTGGATCGCGAACTATGTCTTGATGGAATACGGCACTGGCGCCGTCATGGGGGTCCCGGCGCACGACCAGCGAGACCTGGAATTTGCCAGGAAGTACCGGCTGCCCGTCAGGGTCGTCATCCAGGACGGCGACGGCCCGCTCGACGGCGCGGCGCTCGGAGAAGCATACTCGGGGCTGGGCCGGATGGTGAACTCCGGACCGTTCAGCGGGCTTGAAAGCGAGGAAGGTAAGGAGAAGGTGGCCCGCTTCGTGGAGGAGAGGGGTCTCGGGGAGCGACGCGTGAACTACAGGCTCCGCGACTGGCTCATATCCAGGCAAAGGTATTGGGGCGCACCCATCCCGCTCGTATACTGCGATCGATGCGGGATCGTGCCTGTGCCCGAGGATCAACTCCCGGTGTTGCTGCCCGAGAACGTCGGCCTTGAGGACGGACGGATATCGCCGCTCTCGTCGCTCAAGGAATTCGTCAACACCACGTGTCCGACGTGCGGCGGCCCCGCCAGGCGCGAGACCGACACTATGGACACGTTCATGTGCAGCTCCTGGTATTACTACAGATATGCGTCACCTAGAGAGACCAGGCTGCCTTTCGATCCGGAGGCCGTCCGATACTGGCTCCCCGTCGACCAGTACATAGGCGGCATAGAGCACGCCGTAATGCACCTTTTATATTCGCGTTTTTTCACGAAGGTACTTCACGACGAGGGCCTCGTTGACATAGTTGAACCGTTCACAAACCTCCTCACCCAGGGGATGGTGCTCAAGGATGGCTCCGCGATGTCGAAATCCAGGGGTAACATCGTCGAGCCGCGCGCGCTCATTCAGAAGTACGGGGCGGATACCGCGAGGCTGTTCATCCTGTTCGCCGCTCCTCCGGAGAAGGAACTCGACTGGAGCGACAGGGGCGTGGAGGGGTCGTATCGCTTCCTGAACAGGGTTTGGAGATTGATCCTATGGGTGGCCGGGGAAGCGGACGACGCGACGACCGGGACTATGGTCGAAGGTTCGACTTCCGGCTCGGACTCCCCCGATGGCGGCGCCGCGGGAGTGGCCCCCGGAGACGTGCGCAGGTTGACGCACGTCACGATCAAGAGGGTGACGCACGACATCCGCGGGAGGTTCAACTTCAACACGGCGATAAGCGCGCTCATGGAGATGGTCAACGGCATGTACCGGTACAGGGACGAAGTCCCCGCCGGCGTCCAGGATCAGAGGGTATTGAAGGAAGCGGCCGACAGCCTGGTGTTGATGCTCGCGCCGTTCGCGCCCCACATCGCCGAGGAGCTATGGATGAGATTGGGACACAAGGATAGCGTTCACCTGCAACCGTGGCCAACGTACGATGAGTCGGCCGACAGGGCGGAGCGCGTGACGATTGTGATACAGGTCAACGGAAAGGTCCGCGACAGGATCGAGGTCGAGGCGGACGCCCCCCGGGAAGAGGTCGAAAGAGCGGCGCTCGCGAGCGAGCGAGTAAAGAGGTTCATAGAGGGCAGGACGGTAGACAGAGTCGTTGTGGTCGGGGGGAAGCTGGTCAGCATAGTCGTACGGTGACTTGCGGCGTGATACGGCGAGGAGTTGACCGGCCGGCAATCGACGGCGCCCGGTGTCAGATGCCGGGCGCCGTCCTGTCGATATTCCCCGATGGGCGGGAGGATAACGTCATTTGGAATAGAATGGTAGTGCCGTGGGTATTTCCAGGGAAGAGGCTTTGTGCGTATACGTCCTCGCCTGCCTGCTCATACTCGGCAGCGCCATGCTGATGTGGAACCACCGCGCGGCACATGCGCCCATTTCCACCGCCTTCAAGCCGGGTGATCGCTCCAATACCGGATTGGTGCCGTCCGGTGGGATGGTTGCGTCAACATCCCCTTCCCCCGGGGTCGAGTCCGGTGTGCCCGGCTCGGGAATAAACGGGCTGCCTGACACCGCGCCTTCGACCGTCGCCCGCGACCAATCCGATTCCGCTGCCGCGGGTCTCATCGTGGTGCACGTAGCTGGAGCCGTGAAATCTCCTGGCGTGTACCACCTAAAGAAGGGCGACAGGGTGGTTGACGCCATAGAGGCGGCGCGCGGGCCGGCCGACGACGCGGTGGTGGACGCGTTGAACCTGGCGACGAGGTTGGAAGACGGGCAGAAGATACATGTGCCCTCGAAGAAAGACATCCAGCAGGGAAACACGGCTGGCGCCGGCTCTTCCGGCGCGCAATGGGGATCCCCTCCTAAGGTGAACTTGAACCTGGCTACACGGGAGCAGCTGGATACGCTGCCCGGCATCGGCCCCGGCCTGGCATCCGCGATCATCGAGTATAGGAGCAGGGCCGGGGGGTTCAAGGCCCCCGAAGACCTCATGAAGGTGGGAGGGATTGGGGCAAAGACGTTTGCCAGGTTGAAGCCGCTGGTGGTGGTCGATTGATCGGAAGGTGTTTGCCGTGACTGCGCGAATTGCACAGAGGTGTCTGCGGTCCCGGACGTTGGAGCGTTTATTCAGCGGACTAGTCAATGGACTAGCTCGGTCACCGGACCGGAATTGAGGGTAAACAGCGATGGGATATGTTGCGGTAATGAGCGCAGTGCTGACGTGGGCCGTGGGCGGCATTCTCGTTCGGTATCTCAGCTCGTACGGTTTCCATGCGATGACGATCACGTTGTTGCGGCTCTTTGTGGCATGGGCGTTTACTACGATCTTCCTGCTTCTCACCCGCCGGCAACTGTTCCGCGTACGCGCGCGGGATCTCTTGTTATTCGCCTTGCTGGCGATCGTCGGCCCCGGTGCGGCGCAGCCCCTTTACATCCTGAGCGTAACGCTGACGACCGTCGCGGTGGCATCTGTGTTGAACTACACCAGCCCGGTGTTTGTGATGGCGCTCAGCCGGATCTTCCTCAATGAACGCATAACGGCGATGAAGATCGTCGCCCTCACTGTCACGATATTAGGCCTCGTACTCGTGACGGGGGTGTATAGCGTGGATTCGCCCGTATCGTTGCCCGCGCTCGTTACTGGCGTGGGGTCGGGGTTATGCTACGGGATATACGTGATGCTACTGAAGAGGAGCGTCGTAGATTGCGAACCCCTTGTCGTCCAATGGTGGTCGATGCTGTTCGGCCTGCCGCTGGTCCTCGCATACGCCCGGCCCGAACTCGCCATCTTCCCAGAAAACCTTCCGCCCGTAGCGTACCTCCTCATCCTGGTCAATGGGGCGGGTCCGGGCTTCCTCGCGTTCATCCTGTTCACCTGGGGACTAGGCAGGGTGCAGGCCAGCCGCGCGTCGATTGTCGCCACAATTGAGCCGGCGGCCGCCACCATTCTCGGCTATCTCATCTTTGGAGAGAAGATGGGTATGGCCGAGGTGGCGGGGGTCATTGCGGTGCTCGCGGGCGTCACCCTGATCACCGCCGGCGGACCGCGTGAAGAAGCTGCCCGGGTGGATGCCGGGGGGTGACGCGTGAGAGTCGCCCATGTCGGCCCGCGACTGACCATACCGGTCGCCTGCACTGGTCGCCTGCACCCACACGAACCCACACCAGTCGTTATTGACACGCCCGGACTGCCTGGATATAATGTGAAATTGGTAGCACTCGACTGTGGTGAGTGCTAACAGGCCAGCATACATATCCGAAAGGAGGACCGACTCAATGATTAAGCCTCTTGCCGATAGGGTGGTTGTAAAGGCGATCACTCAGGAGGAGAAGACGAAGGGCGGCATCGTGCTTCCGGATACCGCGAAGGAAAAGCCCATCGAGGGCGAGGTAATAGCTGTGGGACCCGGCCGCGTTCTGGACAATGGTACGAAGCTTTCTCCCGAGATCAAGGCGGGTGACCGCGTGATCTTCTCCAAGTACAGCGGGACCGAGGTCAAGATCGACGGCGAGGAGTACCTGATCCTTCGCGAGAGCGATATCCTTGCCGTGAAATAGCGGATGGCCGCTCTCATTACCAATTAAGGAGGTAGATGCCTGTGCCCGCAAAAATGCTGGTATTCGATATCGAAGCCAGGAAAGCGCTGGAACGGGGCGTCAACACAGTCGCCTCGGCCGTGAAGGTTACGCTCGGTCCAAAGGGCCGCAACGTAGTGTTGGACAGGAAGTTTGGCTCGCCGGTCATCACCAAGGACGGCGTGACCGTTGCCAAGGAGATCGAGCTCAAGGACCCATATGAGAACATGGGCGCCCAGCTATGCCGCGAGGTCGCGTCCAAGACGAACGACGTCGCCGGAGATGGCACCACCACCGCCACCGTGCTTGCGCAGTCGATCGTGGCTGAGGGGCTCAAGAACGTTGCCGCCGGCGCGAACCCCGTGTTCATCAAAAGGGGTATCGACAAGGCTGTGGCTGCGGTAGTGGAAGAGATCAAGAAGCAGTCCACCCCCATCGAGGGCCGCCAGGACATTTCGCACGTGGCTGCGATTTCGGCCAACGACGATGAGATCGGCAAGCTCGTCGCCGAGGCGATGGACAAGGTCGGCAAGGACGGCGTCATCACGGTCGAGGAATCCAAGGGGACCGCGACGACCGTCGAGGTGGTCGAGGGAATGGAGTTCGGCCGCGGCTACACCTCCGCGTACTTCGTAACCAACGCGGAGGCGATGGAGACAGTCCTGGAGAACCCGTACATCCTTCTGTACGAGAAGAAGATCAGCGCAGTGGCCGACCTGCTCCCCGTGCTCGAGAAGACGGCGAGGGTTGGCAAGCCTTTGCTGGTCATCGCCGAGGACGTCGAGGGAGAGGCGCTCGCGACGCTCGTCGTCAACAAGCTGCGCGGCACGCTGCAATGCGCCGCCGTGAAGGCGCCGGGCTTCGGTGACAGGCGCAAGGCCATGATGGAGGACATAGCCATCCTCACGGCCGGGCAGTTCATATCCGAGGACATCGGCATCAAGCTCGAGAATATCGAGCTGAGTATGCTCGGCGAGGCCAACAAGGTCCGCATCAATAAGGAGAAGACCACGATAGTCGAGGGGAAAGGGTCGAAGAAGGCGATCGAGGCCCGCATAGCCCAGATTCGAAAGCAGATCGAGGACACCGACTCCGAGTACGACAAGGAGAAGCTCCAGGAGAGGCTCGCGAAGCTCGCCGGCGGCGTGGCCGTCATAAAGGTGGGCGCGGCCACCGAGACCGAGCTCAAGGAGAAGAAGCACCGCGTCGAGGACGCCCTGTCCGCGACCAGAGCCGCCGTTGAAGAGGGAATCGTCGCAGGCGGCGGGGTCACGTTCATAAGCGCTATGAAGTCGCTCGACGGCGTGCAGGCCGATGGCGACGAGAGGGTGGGCGTGAACATAATCCGCCGGGCCCTTGAAGAGCCGCTTCGCCAGATCGCGTCCAACGCCGGACTCGAGGGTTCGGTCGTGGTGGAGAAGGTCAAGGCCGAGAACAAGAAGGGCTTCGGCCTGAACGCCCTGACGATGGAGTATGTCGACCTGCCCAAGGCGGGCGTCATCGACCCCGCGAAGGTATGCAGATCCGCCCTGGAGAACGCCGCAAGCGTGGCCGCAATGGTGCTTACCACCGAGGCGCTCATCGCGGAGATTCCAGAGAAGGAGAAGAAGCCGCCGTATCCGCCGGGTGGTCCAGAGATGGACTACTAGACGGGCGGCCGTTCAATTGCCACAACTCGAGGGCTGCGGGGAACCGCAGCCCTCGCGATTGTCGAGCCTGCGCTTCATCTCCCCAGGTCAGCGGCAAGTATGAACCCTTCGCCGGAGATCAGGATATCCGCACGCGCAAAGCCCGCCGCCAGAACATCACCGCGCAAAACGGCCGGCTCGGGCAGGATGTGGCCGGCCATCACGCCACCCATGGTCCTGTGGACTGCGTTTACCTTATCCGGCGGCTCCGGGTGGGCTATCACCAATCTTCCCCCGCGCCCCAGGATGCGGTGAGCCTCGAGAAGCGCCCGCCTCCTGTCCACCAAGTGGGGGTAGGATCGGAGGAATACGATCGCGGCGAAGGCGCCGTCGCGCGCCGGCAGGCATTCTGCGCAGCCGCAGTAGAAGGTGATGTCCGGGAAGCCATCGGCACCGTTTCCCGAGCAGGATTTCGCTCTCAACCTTGCCCGCTCGAGCATCGCCTTGCTCGGATCGACAGCCAGTATTCTGCCGCCGGCCCCCACCGCTCTGGCCAGATGAGGCAACAGGATGCCGGTGCCTGCGCCGGCGTCCACAACGCTATCGCCGTGGGAGAGGTGCGCGGCCTGGATCACGTTTTCGAGAAAGCCGGCTCGCACCGGCGCGCGCTGATCCCAAGCGGAGGCGAGGCTGTCGAATTCGGAACCGGCCCGATTCGCCACAGTGTGGTCCGGCCTAGCGGGGGTGTCCGCGAAGCCCAGGTTACGGTTCCTCAATGATGCCTTCCAGCATATCGAGCCGTATGTCTCCCGGTCGGGGGCAATCCGCGTCCGCCTCGCAGAGGGCATGGACCACCACTGCCGCGCCTTCGGCCAATGTCCCTTCGCTCATCGACTGGAACCAGTGCGCGAGGTTGTCCGGCGACAGTCCGTCGCTCGTGTTCACACTCACCTCCGCCCGCGTGACCTTGAGCAGACCCCGGCTGGAGGCTTCCCCCAGGATTGCCTGCAGGACCCCGTGAGCGGCGGATATCTCATGCATCGGAATTTCCCCCTTCATTCGGCGCAGGAAAGGTCGCGCCCATCGTCATCCCGCGCGGCCTGATGACATGGGTCGCGCACGACATGCACGGATCGAATGCGCGGATGATCCGGCCGATCTCCACGGGGTGGTGTGGATCGGCGAGCCGCGTCCATATCAGCGCCTCTTCCACCGGGCCGGGATTCCCCGCGTCGTCGTGGGGGGAGAAGTTCCAGGCGGTGGGCGTGATTATGTTGTACTTGAGCACTTGCTCCCCTTCCAGGAGCATGGTGTGGTTCAGAGTCCCGCGGGGCGCCTCCACCATCGCGGATACACACGATTCCACAGGAGACGGGTTATGGCTCACGGTTGGTTCGCCCGGCTCGAGCGCCTTGAGGAAATCCCATAATATCGACGCGATCTCCCTCGCTTCGGCGGTTCGGGCCGCGATCCTGTCCATTGTGGCTGCTCCCCGCGGGAAAGCCGCTCCGGCCGGCCCGCAGGAGGGTGCGGGATCGCGCTCGACGAGGAGGCCCTTCACGCCGTTCAGCGCCCTTTCGTGCGCTGCTTTCACCGATTGCCGCGCGAGAGGCCCCACCTCGAAGGCCAGGCCGCGGTAACGAGGGGCCGCGCACCAGGTGTATGCGCCCGGCTTGCCGGGATCCGGCTCCGGTGGACCATCCGGCGTGCGGGCGGTGAGCCATGAGTGACGCAGGTGCTCGCGTATGAACGTGGTGTCCAGAGGCTCCAGCCGGCCGTCAGCCAGCGAGCCTGGAGCGGTCAACGGTATGTCCATCCGCGGTCCGGTGCGGAACAGCCCAGAAGAAAAAAACCTCGGGGGTCTTCCGCCGATATGGAAGTAGTCCTCGTACGCCGACGCAATGATCTCGGTGTCCGGTAGATAACAATCGTCTAGGAACGAGATCACGTCCTCCAGGAGGGAGAGGCATTTGAGGACTCGGTCCGCCGTCACCGGCACGGATACGCCGCCCGGGACCATCCCATGCTGGTGCGGGATCTTGCCGCCGAATACGCAGAGCATTTCGTGGCACTTCCTCGAGGCATCCACGGCGCGCACGTAGTTCTCCAGCATCCGCCCGGTCGCGGACGCCCCAAGCCTGAAATCGGAGCCCTCCGGCCTCTGGAACGGGGGCACGGGGGGGAACTCCACATAGTCGGGCAAGCCGAGGAGGTAGAAGTGGCGTATCTGGTTTTGGAGCATCTCGGAGCCAACGATGAAATTCCTCAGTATCCACCCGTTGGGCGGGAGAACGTTGCCGTAAGCGCGATCACTGACCATCGCCCCGGCATAACCGTGGGCCGCAGAGCATATGCCGCATATCCTTTGTGTGAAGTAGGGTGCGTCCGTCGCGTGTCTCCCCACCATCATCATTTCGAAGCCGCGGAACTGCCCGCCGCTCGCCTTCGCGTCGACGACTACATTACCGTCCACGATCACCTCGACACTGAGGAGGCCGCTCACACGAGTCATCGGGGCCACCGTAATCCGTTTTGTCATGGTGTTCCCTCCCTGGTGGCGGCGCGATTGCCGCTTTCTTCCGGGCGTTTGACCGGCAGCGGCGCGAAGAATGGGGTGGAACCGTCCGGAAACTGCGTGGTCGTGCAGCCTATGCAGGGCGTGCTCGCCTTGACCGGCCAGTTGACGTAGGTGTTCCACAATCTGTACGGGCAGTCGGAATTGGTTACGGGGCCCATGCAACCGAGCTGGAACATGCACTCCGGATCCCCAAGCCGGGAGGCGAATGACTTGCGATCGAAGTAGGAGCGGCGCTGGCAATGGCGGTGCACGGTGTTCCCGTAGAGGAAGAGCGGCCTCCCCGCCGCGTCGACTTCCGGAGGGCCGTACATCAGGATGTGGGCGAGGGTGCCCATAGTCCAGTCGGGATGGGCCGGGCAGCCCGTTACATTGATGACCTTGCGCGGTGGCACCAGGTCGTTCAGTACGGCGTATGTGCCCAGGCTGCCGCTCGGATTGGGGCGGGCGGCCGAGGGGCCCCCATGTGTGGCGCATGTTCCCACCGCCATTATCGTCCCCGCTTGGGGTCCAAGCCACCTGAGCAATTCGAGCGCGGTGACCGGGCGGCCTTCGGTGGACATCGGCCCGTTCTCCCAGGAAATGATGCTGAAGCGGCCCTCCGCGCGGGTTGAGATGGCCCCCTCGACGATCAACACGAACTCGCCCGCGTTGGCGCGGGCGGTGCGATGGAGGACCTCGACGGCGTCCCGGCCCTGCGCCGCCATGAGGGCGTTATCGTAGCGGAGGTCGATTATCGAGAATAGGATCTGAGCGAGGCCCGGGCCCACAGCGTTCATCAGGGATATGGAATCTCCCGAGCAAGCATTGGCCTCCAGCCATACGACGGGCGGCTTGGGTTGCACGGCCTGGCGCAGGTAACGATCGAGATCGGTGAGCACCAGCCTGATACAGTCAGGGGGACGCGTGCGCATGAGATCCAGGAACTCATTCACATCCAAGGACACACCCTCCGGTCTCAACGACTATTACATAATATGCAATACCCGCGATGCGCGCGCCGGGCGGCGCCGGGCCGTACTGCCACTACGCTGCTGCGCAGCGCCGCGCTGTTGCCGGGCCGGGGGGAGGGGTCGGGGATGGTTTTGGTCGTGGGGATAGGCCACCCGCTCATGGGGGATGACGCCGTCGGCCTGCTTGTAGTGGAGGAACTGGAGGCGCGGCCCTGGCCGGGCGGCGTGGAATTCGTGCGGGCTACCACCTGTACTCCGGACGTGTTGCCCTGCGTGTTTGCAGGGTCGCCTGCCGAGGTTCCCGGAGGCCCGGGTGGAGCCGTCGACCTGGTCATCGTGGATGCCCTGGAGGCGGGGGATCCCCCCGGGACTGTGTCCATCGTATCCGCCGATGAGATTAGGATTGGTGCGGGTTGCGACGGCGGCTGCCCGGATACGCCCGTATCCATGCATACGTTTTCGGCCGAGCACCTCCTGGCGTCGTTAAGGCTGGCGGGGGTAAAGACGAGGTCCCTGACAATCGTGGGGATTGAACCGGCCTACACGGGACCCGTCGAGGGACTGTCTCCACAACTGAAAATGGCTTGGAGCCGAGCCATCGATGTCTGCGCGAGAGTCGTAATGAATTACCTTAACAGTGACACCGCCTGACGGATTAATGGTATAATATGGGAAAGGCGCCGGTGCGGAGGAGCCTTCGTGCACAGAAACCTCTGTATACTGGCGTGTTTCTTTCTCTCCGGCGCATGGTACGCGGGATCGCATAGGGCCTTGCATAGCCTTCCGCCGCTCGCTTTCTGGGCGGCCGGAGGCGGGGCCGCATGGCTCGTTTCCCGGCTTCCGTCGCGGGCGCAACGGGGGTCCGGAGGGCGCGGACAACCCGGACTCCGCCTTGCCCTGGCTGCGTGCCTGACCATGAGCCTCGCGGCGGGCTACCTGAGGTATTCCGCGTGGGAGCGGGCTTGCCAGGGCGGAACGTCCCAGTTCCACGGCGAGTCGATGCGCGCGCGCGGAACGGTTGTAGACGCACCCGTCTCGACGGGCAATTCGATCCGTTTCAAGGTCTCGGTATGCCAGGCGGCCGGCGACGGTGCGGGACCGCGTGAGGTGCGGGGCCTCGTTTTGGTCAGGGTGACATGCGGGGACGGGGAGGCGCCTCCGCGTATCCGGTACGGGGATTCCATTAAGATTCGAGGGGTCTGCCGCAAGCCCAAGCCCGCCACCAACCCGGGCGGATTCGACCGAGCCGCCTGGCTCGCCACTCAGGGCATCAAGATGGAGATGTTGTCAGACGCGGGTGGCGTCGAGGTCATCCCGGGCCGGCGAGGGAATCCCTTGGTACGCGCGGCCCTCTGTCTGAGGGAGCGCCTAGAAAAAGCGGCGGATGACAGCCTGCCGCCGGACCAAGCGGCTTTGCTGAAGGGCATCGTGCTCGGGTCGAAGTCGTCCCTGCCCGAAGGCGTGGAAAAGGATTTCAGGCACGCGGGCGTCTTCCACATCCTGAGTGTTTCGGGTCTGCACGTTGGATTCATCTTCGGTTCGATAATGTCGCTGTTGAAACGCGCCGGCGTGCCCAGGCGGAACGCCACCATCGCGGGTATTTTGGCGTTGCCGGCCTACGCCTTGCTCACCGGCCTGAAGCCGCCGGTCATGCGCGCCACGATCATGGCCGTCCCCGCTCACCTGGGTCCGTACGTCCAGAGAAGAGCCGATTCACCCACCTCGCTGGCCCTTGCGTCGGTGCTGGTCGTCGCGATGTGGCCCGGGTCACTATTCGACCCCGGTTTTCATCTTAGTTTTGGGGCGACGTGCGGGATCATATCCATTTCGCCCAGGGTGGAGGCCGCGCTGGCGTTCCTTCCCCCTGTGGTTCGCGGCCCCATCGCGATGACTGTGGCCGCGCAAGCGGCGATACTCCCCGTCGTAATGCGCCAGTTCCAGGAGGTCTCGATCGCGTCGCTGGTGGCGAACCCGGTGGTGGTGCCGGTGGTGGGCTACAGCACCACCCTCGGCTCGGCCGCCATGCTCTTGGGGTCCATCTGCCCTGTAGCCGGATTGTTCGCAAACATGCCCAACAGGCTCATGCTCCGGTTCGTGCTCGCAGCCACGTCCCTGATGGTGCGGGCGCCCGGGTCGTACTTTGACGTCAGGCCGCCCTCGATTCCGGAGTCACTGGCTTACTATGCGGTGCTGTGGCTGGTGTGCAGGGCGTATCCTCCCGCGCGCCTGGCGGACCGTCGCGCCAGAGCGAGAGTTGCGGCCGTCGTCCTTTTCGCGACGCTGTCCGTCATGCTCCTCCATGCCTCCGGTGGATACTGCTCCTCCCTGAGGGTCGTTTTCGTCGATGTGGGGCAGGGGGACGCCGCTCTCGTGATGACCCCCTGTGGGGAGACCCTGCTGGTGGACGCGGGCCCTCCCGGGAGGAATGGCAGGGACTCAGCCGGCAAGGCGGCCATAATACCGTGCCTGAGATGGTTCGGGGTGCGCTCGCTCGACAGGGTCCTACTGACCCACCTCCACGACGACCATTATGGTGGATTGCTCGACATCCTCGAGGCCTTTCCTTACGGGGTCGTGCTGGTGAGGCGCGGTTCGAAGGAGGTAGCCTCGCGGGCGGTCTCTCGTGGCGGTCGCCCGGCCGGAACCCCCACAACCGGAACCGGCGCGACGGATATCGCCGCCGACTCCGCGCTTGTCGCCCTGGCCTCGGGCTCGTGGATGGTGGAGGAGGTATCGGCCGGGTATTCGTGGGACAGCGGCGGCGTAAAATTCGAGGTACTGCACCCTCAATCCGGCGTAGAGGGCGAAACCGACGAGAATGGGGAAAACGACAGGTCCATCGTGCTAATGATCACCTTTGGACGGGTTCGCATCCTCCTGACGGGGGACGCGGGCACCGCGGTGGAGGAGTTGCTCATCCGTAAGGCCGAAGAGGGAGCGGCGTGGCCGGGCGAGGCTGCCGGCGCCGCCAGGCCGACGGGGTTGGAGGCGGCCGTCCTGAAGGTGGGGCACCACGGGAGCAACCTCTCATCATGCCCCGCTTTCCTCGCGGCCGTGAGACCGGAAGTATGCGTCGTCTCCTGCGGATTCAACAGTCACGGCCTACCCGATAGGCGAGCCGTGGCCCGCCTGCACGCAGCATGCCCCAAGGTACTGCGCACCGACGAGCGCGGCGCCGTGATCGTTACCACCGATGGGAGGGACATCGCCGTGCGTTATATGATAGAGGAGTAAGCGGTTGCCGAAAAGAACTCCAGGGCTTCGGAGGGGTTTGATTGGATTTTAAGATTGCGCTATCGCAGATCGCGCGCGGTAAGGCCTCGCCCGTATATCTCCTTCATGGGACCAGGACATTCGCCATGCAGGTGGTGGATGCGCTGCGCAAGGATTATGTGTCGCCTGAGTGGGAGGATCTCAACTTCTCGCCGGTGGATGGCAGAGAGGGCACCGCCGGCGACGTCGTATCGCTGGCGAGGACCGCTCCGGTCGGATCGGGAAAGCGCCTGGTGCTTGTGACCGATCCGTCATGGCTCCGTTCTAAACGCGCGGATCCCGTGATCCTCTCGTACCTGAAGGCGCCGCCGGACTCTTCCATCCTCGTGATGTTCCAGGAAGATAGGCCCAACCAACAGGCTTTCGTCAAGCTTGTGGAGGATATGGGCGGGCTTGTGGATTGTTCCAGCGGGAGGGGATCGGTTTCCGAGCTGGTCAAGTCCCGCGCCCGCGATGCGGGGAAAGACATGACGCCCGACGCGGTGTGGGCCCTGGTAGGCATGATTGGCGAGGATGCCGACTTCGCCGACACCGAGATCGATAAGATCATAGACTATTCCGGCGATGACCCCGTCGTAGACGTGTCCCACGTCGAGGCGGTGGGATTCGGCCATTCCGAGGCCACCGTGTTCGATCTGGTGAACGCGATTGTCGCGGGTGAAGTGGACAAGTCCATCGCCCTGGCCGGCTCGCTCGGCCTGCGGAACGAAGACCCGCGCCAGATCATGCAGACGCTCGCCTGGCAGTTTAGGACCATGTATAGGCTGAAGTTCCTGATGAGCAGGGGTTCGAGCGCGGATGCGGCCGCGCGCGAGGCGGGGCTGAGGCCGTTCCAGGCCAAGAGATTCCTTTCTCAGAGCAGGGGGCTTTCCAAAAAGGGGATCGCCTCCTGCATGGAGGCAATCCTGGAAACGGGTGTTGCCCTGAACTCCGGCTTGCTGGATGATTCCATCGCGATAGAAACCCTGATAGTTCGCCTGCGTCGGTGCCTCGCAGGAGGGGATGGACGGCCTACTTCGGGAAGACGTCGATGACGACGCGCACGGGCTTTGACAGCGAGAACATCTTATACGTGTACGACTTCGCTGGATCGAGAGCCAGGGCCAGTGTCACGCATTGATCGTCGCCTCGCGACTCATCGGCGATCCGGGTGACGGTCCTGGCGCACCCGGCGCTTATCTTGAGAGGCTTCCCCGCCACCAGCCTCGCCTCCTTGACCGCGCGGATGCCGTTCACATCTATCGAAATAACTCTCGAACTCGCCGAAAGAGAGGCCTTTACCGCGGGGCAGTGCGCGGCGGCGGTCCCGTCGGCGTTCTCGATATCAATGACGAACCTGAACTTGGAGGCGTCGGAGGACCACCTCACCGACTTTATCGCCATGCCGTCCGCGGGTTTCCCCACGCTCTGTTCCGCGGGCCCACCGGCCTTCGGCTCGGTCTCGCCCTCGCCTTTGAGGAGAAGGTATTCAGGTAGTCCCACGTGGCCCCAGAAATCCTCGACGAGCCTGCCGTCAACCTGGCCCTTGGACTTTCCCTCGATCATGATCTTGACCTTCTCTATCTTGGACGAGCCGCCCACAACGCCCGCTACGGTCTTCCTTACGGATTCGAGGGCTAAAGATTCGCCGGTGCCGCTGACCGCAGCCTCGGCCGATGCTTTCGTAATTATCTCCTTACTGAAGTCGATAGTGGCGATCGTCCCGTCGACCTTGACCGAGCGTACCGTCGTACTCTTCGGAAGCGTCCCCGACAAACCGCTGGACTTCTCCGTTTCTGTAGGCCCCGCTATAAGCGACTCAACGGCGGTCTTGATGAGTTCAGCCTCACCGGCGCCTTCCTTGGGCACAACGATTCGACCCACCGCTTCGAGCCCGGGGGAGTCTTTCCAGCGCGCAAGGTATATGGAGATTTGCACGCCTGCCCCGATGTTCTGCGGGGGATTCTCCGGCTGTGCCACCGGGTCCGGTGGAGTCTTTCGGCCGAGGCATCCACATGCTGAGATGGCCAATGCCGCCATCAGCGCTGCGGCTACGAGCCGCATGGTGCGTCTTATCATTCGGAATCACTCCTTGGGATTCTAACTACGGAATTTTATCTACCTGGCACTCGATTTGACGGGAACGAGGGCGCAGGTGTTCCCTTTCGCTGGTCGCGGCGCTGGAATATTGGGATGGCTGGGGTTATCATAGTGTGTGAGGAGTGCCCGAATATAATGAAGGTGAAACACTCGGGCTGGGCAGAGCGTCAGCGATTCAGGAGGTGGTTTCGTTGAAGGAAATCACGTTGTATTTGAACGGGCGTTTCATGCCCTACAGTGAGGCGAAGATCGGCGTCGAGGATCGGGGCTACCAGTTCGCGGACGGGGTATACGAGGTAATAAGGGTGTACGATGGTAGGCTGTTCAAGATGAAAGAGCACATGGACCGGCTCGAGACGAGCGCGAGAGAGATAGATATTCCCCTTATTAGTAGGGCGGAGCTGACTGACGTGTGCACGGAGTTAATCCGCCGCAACAATCTGAAGAAATCCAGCATATACATTCAGGTCTCACGCGGTGTGTGCCCACGGAACCACTCCGTACCCTGCGACATCGAGCCCACGCTCGTGATAATCGGGCGCGACAACGACGGTCCGCCGGCGGAATACAGGAAGCAAGGAGTGAAAGCCATCACGGTTCCAGATGACAGGTGGTCTAGGTGCTACATAAAGTCCACCGGCCTCCTTCCCAACATACTCGCCAGGAGAAAGGCGGAAAGGGCCGGCGCTTACGAAGCGGTTTTCATCAGGGACGGCTTCGTGACGGAGTGTTCGAGCTGTAATGCGTTCATTGTCGAGTCAGGTGCGCTGGTCACGCCGCCGCTCACTAACTATATCCTAGCCGGAGTAACCCGAGGCGCTATTATTGAGATAGCGGAATCGCTGGGCATAAATGTCGGAGAGGAACCGATCTCGCTTGAGCGAATGGCGAGAGCGGACGAGATATGGGTCACTGGAACGATCACTGAGATAATGCCGGTGGTCAACCTGGATGGCACCACCATTGGCGACGCCAGGCCAGGCCCCGTTTTTTCCAGGGTATACGCGGAGTACGTCGCCTCATACACAGGTGGTGAGATCTCCTAGAGTTCCCCTAGTCGAGACCCTGCATCGTCGCGGCGATCCTGGCGAAATGCATGTTCAGCGTCAGGAATAGGAACGGCCGCCGCCGCCACGAGGGAAGCAGCCGCCGCGCTATTGAAAGCGGCGAATAGAACTTGCGATAGGCCTTGAGGAAGCCTTCCTGCAGGGCCTCGGCGGATAGGTTCGCCGGGCGGTAGACCACGTGGGAGATCGTGTAGTTGCCCCAGTCCCGGTCCACGATCCTGCCCGAGTTCTCCATGTCCGCGAACAGCGGCGTCCCGGGGAAGGGAGTGAGGATGCCGAACTGGACTAGGGCGAGTCTCGCTTTCGTCGCGAACTCGACCGTTTTTGCGAATACCGTGCTGTCATCCCCGTCCAGGCCGAATATGAACGCGCCCTCTATGGAGATGCCGCGCGAGTGGATCCGCTTGATGGATTCCAGGAACCTATCGGCCCTGTTCACCATGGCCTTACCGATCCTCTCCAGGTTCTCCGAGACGAGCGATTCGAAGCCGATGAAAAGCCCCGTGCACCCGCTGTCCCTGGCGGCGTCGAGCAGCGACTGATCCTCCGCGATCGACAACGAACTCTGGCCGAGCCAGGATATTCTCAGGGACTTGAGCTCGCGGAATAGTTCGCGGGCGTGGGCCCGGTTGCCCGCTATGTTATCGTCCACGAAGAGCACCAGCTTGCGGCCGAGTCTCGATATCTCGTCGACCACCTCTTTGACGGGGCGGGTCCGGTATGTCTTGCCGAAGAACCTGGTGACGGAGCAAAAGGAGCAATTGTTCGGGCATCCCCTGGATGTCTGCACCAGGTTCAGGGTGAGATACTTCTTCGCGTCGAACGCATCCCACCTTGGAGACGGCAAACCACATAGCGAGGGGGCTCGCTCTCCGCGATATATCCGTTTCAACTTGCCGGCCGCCGCGTCCTCGAGGAGGGCGCTCCACACCCCTTCCGCCTCGCCGACGACCACCGCGTCGGCATGGGCGATACCCTCATCGGGAAGCGCGGATGGGTGCATCCCGCCCAGCACCACCTTTACCCCGCGTCGCCTGTACTCATCCGCCAGTTCGTAGGCTCGCGGGGCGACGGACGTTATCGCGGTGATGCCGACGAGGTCGGGGATCGGTTCGACCGTGTGATCCTGCACGCTCTCGTCCACTACTTCGATCTCGTGCTTGTCGGGGGTCAGCGCTGCCAGGATCGCGAGACTCATGGGAGGGAAGAGGCCCTGCTTGGGCGCATCCGCCCTGCGGTTGGCGGGGGCGATCAGCCGGATTCTCATCGTGGATTCACCTCGATTCAGATTATTCCTGGAGTTCGAGGGATCAATTCAAACCGGCGGATATCGAGCGTATCTTCTCCATCAGGGGACGCGCCTCCTCGCCTTCGAGCGGGCGAGGCCTGCCTTCTTCGATCGTAGCCGGGGTGACCTCCATGAATTCGACCCCGTCTTTGGATAGGTGGAACTGGATTATCATGCTTTCGCACGTCACCGGCCGTTTCTGGTCCATCACGAAGTTGCCCAGGCTGTATGCTATGGGCTTCCCCTTATACACCTCGATTCCCTGGATGGCGTGCGGGTGGTAGCCCAGGACCATGTCGGCCCCAAGGTTGATGGTCTCTCTGGCTATCCGCTTGAGGTCCTTGCCGAAGTAGGGCAGGGGGTGATTCGTGTACTCCTGCCCCCAGTGAAACGAGACCGCGACCACGTCGGCCGCGTTCTTCGCCGCGATGATGTCCTCGCGGATCATCTCCATGTCTATGGGCGGGGTTCCCGGTTGATCGGCGCCGGCCATTAGCGTTCGTGGATATTTCGCGCTCCAGAACAGTGATGGATTGGCGAACTCGTTGTACCCGAGAAAGGCGACTCTAAGGCCCTTTCTCTCGATCACCGCCGGCTTGCGCGCTTCCGAGATATTCGACCCCGCGCCGGTGTGTGCGATGCCCTTCGAGTCGAGGATGGAGATGGTCTCGAGAAGGTTCTCCGAGTCATAATCGAGGGTGTGGTTATTGGCCAGGGTGACCGCGTCTATCCCCGCTTTTGAAAGGCATTCCACCGTCTCGGGCTCGGCCCTGAACCAGATCATCTTTCCGGGCAGAGGGTGCCCGGTGACTCCGATAGGCGATTCTAGATTGGCGAACGCGATGTCGGACGACGATGTGATGTCGGCAACCAGCGATATGGGATAGTCGAGGCCGAATCGCTTGATGTAGCCGCCGACCCCGCGCGCCAGCATGATGTCCCCCACGACCGTCAGTGAGACCGTCTTCTTCAGGCCCGCGAGGGCCGCGGGCACTTCCTCCCGTCCCAGGGCGTCCGCGACTGTTTCGCTGCGATCGCGGCGGCCCGCGATCCCGCTAATCAGCGCCGCAAGGCCGTTCCGCTTCCTCCTAACCAGGTACACGGGGTCCTGGGCGGGGTACCGCCCCGATGCGACATCTTCGTACGTGGGCCTGACTCCGCCCGAGGCCAGCAATCGCACGGCCGGACGGAGACCCCGCGCCTGCTCCAGGGTCATCGATTCGCCCGAACCGAGTGTTTGGGCAGCCCACAAGCGTGGCAGGGACGTCACCCTCTCAGACGTCGTAGATACGGTATCGACCGGCTGAAGGCAGACAGCGGCTTCCACCGACCCTTCCGAAACCAGCGCGGCGATGGATCCCGCCTGCGACGGGATCACCTCGAAGCCATTGCCGAGCACACCCTCCAGGCGCGTCGCTATCGATGGATCCGCCGCGACTCTCACCGGCGAAGTGGCGGCGGGCTTGTAAGAGCATGCCGGGGCGATCGCCAGGAGGCCCACCAGCGCCAGAACTAAAGAAGCGAGGCCACGCGTGCGGCCGCGGGGTGCGTTGGTGTTGGGTTCGCCCCCATTGGGCCAGCGGTTATGCTTGTCCCCCATCATGGCCGCCCCCTCGACATGGAAAAAGACTGCCGGGTGAAGCAGTCTTTGCGCCATCCAATTGGGTGAGTATTTGCTCCTACTGGGAGGATTTCGTATTTAGCTTCCGGGCCAAGCGGGACTTTTTCCTGTCGGCCGCGTTCCTGTGGATGACTCCCTTGGAAACGGCCTTGTCTAGGGCTCCGGATGCCTTGCGCAATGTATCTCCGGCGGCCCCCGGGTCTTTCGCCAGCGCTGTCTCGAACCTCTTCACCGCAGTGCGGACGCTTGATTTGATGGATCTATTGCGCGCCGTTCTTCCGGCAATGAGTTTCGCCCGCTTGATAGACGATTTGATGTTGGCCACTCGTCACGTCACCTCCCACGCCAGAACATTGTACCACGCTCCTTCCGGCGCGCGCAAGGACACGGGACGATATCCAGACAGGACGATATCCCGACGCGGCGACCGCGCCAATCTGCGGCGGCCCGAAGACGCACCTTCGAGGTGAGACGGCATACAAGGACGGACACTAGGTAAGGATACCTTCACAGACATATTGTGGAGTGAGGCAGTCTGTTCGGCTGGCTGAAATCCCGGCGCCATGCGTCATCACCTACCAGGTCACCGCGAGATGAGTGGCCGCGCGGCAGATCGCCGTTCGGCGGCATGTCCGAGGATGAGCGGAGGCTACTGGATAGTGCCCTGAGCGGATCGCTTGAGGCGAATCTCGCGGCGATCAACCACGTATTCCATTCCCCGCGCAATTCGAGCCTGGTGATCCGCCGGTTCAGTCTCGGACGCCGCAACGGCGGGCTCAAGGCGGCCCTGGTCTTCCTGGATGACATCGTCGATACCGCGGCGATCCGCGACACCATATTGAAGGCGCTGTTCCGAATCGAAGGTGCCGGATTGCCGGGCGCCCGGCTCCAGGATACCATCGTTCGATCGGTGCCCGGCGCCATCGTCCTGCGGGCCCTGGCGTACTCGGAAGTCGTTTCGGGCCTCGTTGAAGGCTCAACCGTCTTGCTGGTGGACGGCGCCCGCTGGTCGCTCTTGTGGGACACCAGATCGATTGAGCATCGCGCGGTCGGGGAATCTCCGGCCGAGGCCATAGTTCGGGGCCCCCACACGGGATTTGTGGAGGACCAACGCACGAACCTCGCCTTGATTCGCCTCCACCTCGCGACTCCGGATCTGGTGTGTGAACGAACGCACGTGGGGGCCAGGAGCAATGTCCCGTTCGCGATCGTATACCTGGAGGGGGTGGCGAATCCCAAGCTTGTCCGCGAGGTAAAGCGCCGCGTATCCTTGGTGAAGGCGGATTTCGTCCCGTCCGCCGACATGCTGAAGTCCTTCATCGAGGACCAGC
>JAHDPS010000314.1 GCA_018434225.1 Bacillota bacterium | reverse complement strand
GACGAGCATTCCGGTATTCATAAGCTCGGCAGGAGGCGACGGGGCCGATCAACATGTCGACGTCTTTCTCCAGATCATTTCCGATATCGCCAGGGATAAAGGGTACCGGTTCAAGATCGCCGCCATCTACAGCGACCAGGACAAACAGTCGCTGAAAGCCGGGCTAAGGTCGGGGAGGATATCGCCCTGCGGGCCCGTTCCGGAGCTGTTGGAAGAAGAGATCGACAGGGCGTCCACTATAGTGGCCCAGATGGGCGTCGAACCATACCTGAAGGTTCTCAAGGAAAACGATGACGTGGACATCATCGTCTCGGGTCGGACCTACGACCCAGTGCCGATATCGGCACTGGGCATCTTGAACGGTTTCGATCCCGGCCTTGCCTGGCATATGGGGAAAATCATGGAATGCGGAGCGTTGTGCGCCGAACCATCCGGCAAGAACATATTCGGAGTACTGGAGCGCGACCATTTTATTCTCGAGCCGCTCAATCCCGCTGAACGTTGCACTTCGACCTCTGTCGCGGCGCACACCCTATACGAAAAAAGTCATCCCTACCTGCTGCAGGGTCCGGGGGGTGTCCTTGACGTATCGCGATCCACCTTCGCACAACTCGACGAGCGGCGCGTCAAGGTGAGTGGCAGCAAGTTCATTCCCAGTCGGAAGTACACCCTGAAATTGGAGGGGGCGAAGAGGATTGGATACAGATCGATTTTCATTGCAGGAGTGAGGGATCCGATACTGATACAGCACCTCGACGAAGTCATTGAACGGGTTACCGGCGATGTGAGGGAATACTTCTCGGAACTCGGAGAGGACAGTTACAAGATGATATTCCACCTGTACGGCAGGAACGGCGTCATGGGCGAATTCGAGCCGGAGAGGCAGCATCTCCCAAAGGAGGTCTGCGTCATTCTAGAGGTGGCCGCTCCCTCCCAGGAGATAGCGATCGCTCTGTGCTCGAAAGCTCGGACCGAGATGCTGCATTGTCCGTACGAAGGTAGGATGGCTACAGCCGGGAACCTGGCCTTCCCGTTCACGCCGCTCGAGATACCCCTCGGAGAGGTGTGTGAATTCAACGTGTATCACCTCATGGAAGTGGATGATCCTGTGGAACCCTTCCGCATCAAGTACGTGGAGGTGCGATCATGACAAGGGCCGTTCTCCTCAAGGATATTGCCAAAGTGATCAGGAGCAAGAACGCCGGGCCTTTTGAGATGACGATGGACATAGTCTTCAAGGACCAAGCAGACTACCAGAGGGTAAAGGACCTCGGGATCATAAGCCACGACCTGGTTTCGCGATTGTACGGAGTTGACAAGGAACGGATCGTGGCCCTAGTGTTTTTCGATACCGCAAATGCGATAAAGATAACTATTCCCCGATTGAGACCCCAGGGGAGCATCGGAGAGACCGATATGCATGCCGCTCAGCAGCATGTGCCGTTAATGAACGTGGAGATTCCATGGTAGGCTTCGGGCCGGAGTAGTGTCGTGCGCAAAGGTTGGGTAATGGATCAGCAACTAGAGCCGTGCAGACTATCGAGTTGCGGTGGTCACGGAGTAGCGGTCTAGCACGACGCGGCATTTCACACCGGACCGTATTGTTTCTCCGCAGGGAACCAATTCCACGCATCGACGTCTTATTGCCGGAGTAATCCCCAGCCGCTGCAGCGATCCGCCTTTACCACAGGGGCCTATCTGGTTTCACATAGTGACGAGCCGCGCCGATTACGTGGTTGCCGCGGGCGAGCGGTAGCCGGCATCGGGCATACGATTGACAGCGAGGGAGGGGACACAACGAGGGAGGGGACGGCTATGCGCGGAATTGTGGTTGGATTCCTGGTGCATTCCGTAGCATTGTTGCTTTTGGGCGGTTGTACCAACAACAGAGTGACGAACTCTCCTATACCTTCGCGCTACGCTGTGGCGGCCTATGCTTCGGAATCGGCCCCAGTAGAGGAGATTGCCATTAAGGAAATCCATATGGTCACGAAGTATCACGGCTGGGCGATCGCCTTGGACGGGGTCTTTCGCACTTTGGACGGAGGAGTCAGTTGGTCGTCCGCCGCTCCACCCGGAGTCAAAAAGGTGAACGGATCCTCAGCCGACTGGTTCTTCCTGGACTCCACCACGGCCTGGCTGCTTGTCGACGAGGAGCGGGCTGGGGAGTCGCGTGGAGTCCTATTCACTACCATAGACGGTGGCAAGCACTGGAGCAGGTACGAGGTTCCCTTTGCATCGGCGAGCCTGTTCATTGCGGGGTATGGGAAGCGAACAATGGGATGGGCGTTGAAACGGTACGGGCCGGCGCTAGGCAGCGAGCCGGTCGACTTATACAGGATGAAGGGTGACGGCGCCTGGATCCTGGTCCACCGCGGCGAGTGCCCCTCCGATCCAGGCGCCGGGCGGGACAGACTGCCTTTTGGTGGTATCAAGAAGAGCGTGGGCTTCATGCCGGACGGAAAGACGGGATGGACTATCGTTGAGCATCGTGCGCCCGATCGGCTGGGCTTTTACATGACTACGGACGGCGGGAAGACCTGGAGAGTGCCGGATTTGCCCATTCCGCTTCATTTGGAGGGTAGTATCATTGAAGTGGGCCAGGTAAACCACGGAATCCTCCCCGTCATCTTTCATCTCGCCGGAGGGGAAAGCCGGTACGGTGACTTCGCCGCCGTCTTCTTCGTTACAGAAGACAATGGGGCCTCCTGGCGGGCTGCATCTATCCTGCGGGCGAAGGGGTGTAAGCCTCTGATAGCCGTGGCCGATGCAGCCGACTGGTGGGTGCAGGCGGACTCCCTCTCAGAATCCAGTATGTATGCTACCCACGATGCGGGCGCAACGTGGGCCGAGATGAACGGGGTCCGACGAGCCCTCCAGGTTCAGTTCGTGACTCCGGCGGATGGTTGGGCCCTCAGTGAAGACAACGGCCGGTCTGTTCTCCTCAGAACGACCGATGGCGGCAATAACTGGTTGCGGGTTCCCGTAAAGCGAAAGACCATTTGGCCCCAGTGATCGGAGGCACGCGCGTGAGCGGTTGTCGCAAATTGGCGATTATCCTCGCTTTCCTGGTCAGTTTCTCCGCCGGCTGTCTTGGGACGCCGCAAAGACAACCCGCAGGCACCGGAGATGCCGTCCCTGACCCGCGGTGGGTGAGGACGACCAGCAAGTATGGAAGCTCGAACACGTGGTCGAGCCCGTTTCAAGCGAACATCTGCTGCAAGAAGGGTCCTGAGGGCGTCGAGATCGGCGAAGATGTGGAGGTGACGCTCCTGTTGCACAATGTTACCAGTATCCCCTCCAGCAAAGAAGCGCCACGTACTCTCGAGGTCAAGGAGTATTCCCCGACTGTGGCCATATTCCCGGCCTTGGGTTCAATCGACTCACCGATCTGGGAGGAGACCCTCTCATCACTGAGTGGGGTCCTTGAGCCGGGGGACGGATATGAGTTGAAGTATGCTTGGAAGCAGGTCGATTCTTCCGGCGGGCAAGTCCCCCCGGGCTATTATTATGTGGAGTTGAAGTCGGGCAGCATCAGATATAGGGAGGAAGGCCGGGAAAGGATTCAGTCGCTGGAATGGTCAATGCATACATCCCATAGTGAAGTGCGGGTGAACCATCCCGAGGGTACTACTGTATCCGGCGTGTGGAGAATCAATCGGTCTGTCACCAAGAGTGGCGTTACAATTTCCTTCCGGTTGTCACCATTAGCGATGTTGGGCGCGGACTCGTGTGGGGACCGATGGGTATTGACGTCTCACCCAGCCGGTCGCCGGGCGGTTCTTTCACCCAGATTTGGGAACAGGGGTTCTTTCCGTTCCCCCGGGGGGCAACAACGCTTCACATTGAAATATATCTGAGGAGAGGTGGGGAGTGCGATGGGAGATGGACGTGCGGTTGACCAGCGACGATCTCAGCCCGCTTCCCCCGGAGGGTAATTCCGTCCCCGACTGAGATGTGCGGCTCCCGGATGGCTGCTGACCACGTTCATCCGGACTGATGCTCTCCTTTTACGCTCAGAAGGCTGGAGGGAGGCTCGAGGCCGACGGAGAATCTCCCCGAAGACCATAATCTGGTTACGCGCCGGGGTGACTGAGGTGAACCCTTTCGGAATGGAAGACTGCTGGTTTTGCGGCAAGCCCGTGGAGACTCCGGACTCCTGGAAGACCGTCTCGATGCACAGGGAGATGTACAGGATCCCCACTGCCTCTGGTAGTCAGGTGACCTACGAGAGGACGACCGTATCTATCCCATGCTGTCCTAAGTGCCGGGGGATAGATAAACGCATGGAGAAGGTCATCGAAGTGGAGTTCTGCTGCGCTGCGGCTCTCACTGTGGTGTACTGGCTCGTGCACTTCGTGCGGGAACTCATGGGGGACCCGTCGGGGGAGAACATCCTCGCCTCCATCATCGGATTCGTCCTGGCCGTGGGATTCACGTGGATTGTGCCGTTCGCCATTGCGGCCATTCCCACTTGGGCCGTGCTCTACCTGCAGAGAAGGCGCGCCGGCCTCGGGCGGTGGAAGGAATTCCCTGAGTGCAAAACCCTGCTGGCGGCCGGATGGAAACCAGGCGCCGACCCCGCCGGCGTCGAACCAACGAGCAGCCGGATTCCTTTTTACGTGCCCCGGCGCCGTTCTCGATAGACAATGGAACCGCCTGACACCGCCTACAATGTCGTCGAGGTTCGCACTGGCGCCTGACATGAAAAACTTGCAGTCCGGCGGGCCACTCACACGCCCGCGCCCGGCTATCCCGCCCCCTGGTTCTTCAGATAATCGTACACTATCCTCGATATCCTGCCTATCGCGTTGAATCCAGGCACTTCCGTGTCCCCGACGTCCTCCGTCAGGACGCTCAGGACGTAGGGACGGTTGTCCATGAACACTATCCCGACGTCCGTGGCGACGGTGCCCGCGGCCCCGACCTTGTGGGCCACCCTCACGCCGGGGAGCTCCTGGGTTATTCCCTCGTTGGTTATCGTGTGGCACAGGTCGGATACGAACGCGCCTCCGAGAGAGGGGTTTGAGTCCGCGAACCGCTTGGTTGCCCTCATGTATAGGCCGAGCTCCCTGGCGGTTGAGAAGTACCTTCCATTCGGGAAGAGGATCTTGCCTCCCAGGCCCGCCATGAATGACCTGATGTTGTCCAGTCCCAGCCTGCGGATGAGCATTTTAGTAGCCGCGTTGTCGCTTATGGTTATGGCCAGGTTCCCGAGTGTCCTGAGCGAGTATGGGTTCCCGGAAGCCGCCGTGTATTGGATAACGCCCGAACCCGTTGAATAGTCCGATTCCGGGTTGTAGAGCACGTTCTCATCCAGCGACAGCGTTCCCTTTGACGCCTGGGTGTAAAGGTACAGGACCACGGGGACCTTGATCGAGCTCGCCGCGTACATCTGGTTGTCCTGGTTGATGCCCAACTCCGAGTCGCTCTGGAAGTCGTATAGGTACAGCGAGAAATCGCCGCGCTGGCTCTTGATGTACGATTCCAGCGAAGACCGCAGTGGACCCCAGTCGGGACCGGCGCCACGGCCCGGCGGGAGCGGAGCGGGCCGCCTGAACCTCTGCGTCTGTGTGGCAAGTACGGCTAAGGCTAGTAGTATAGCGGCTATGACCAGTACCGTCAGGAGCGTGCGTTGTCTAAGCATAGGACCACCTCTGTCTAACCGTTCACTACCTGGCGCTCACGAATCGCGCCGGCGCACGCTCTTATGGTCCCTCCCGTCATCAGGGACTATCCCTGTTACTCCGCCGTGTGGGTGCCGTGCGGCCGTCAAGATACCGGGCGATCCCTCCTCTTCAATAGGACGACCGGCGTTTGCTCGTCGTCGTTGCCGGCGGGGTTGTCCGCGAGGGCCCTGGACACCGCCTCTTTGTCCATGCCTTCCGTGGCCGCGAGGAAATCCACGCAGCCCAGATCGTTGACATCCACGATACATGATTCGAGGCGGCTGCGCTCCCCGATCGCCCTGACGACCCCCTGGGGATCCTTTGGACCGAGGACGATATGCTCGTCGAATGGGTAGAGTGTCCCCGCGATATCGTCGATCGCCGCGATGCCACCCCCCGCCACCCTGTAGAATAACCCCCTGACG